>JAFAMK010000252.1 GCA_019233415.1 Vulcanimicrobiota bacterium | reverse complement strand
GACCGGGATCGTGCTCGTGCAGAGCATCGCGCAGACCGTTGCGCTGTTCGTGCTGCGCGCGCGCGGCGAGCGCACGCCGTACCGCATGTGGCTCTTCCCGGTGCCGGCGGTGATCGCGCTCGTGGGCTGGGTCTACGTCTTCGTCAGCGCGGGGCGCAATGCGATCGCATACGGGCTGGTGACCGTCGCGGTCGGCGCGGTCGTCTATCTGGTGCGCGCCGGGCTGGCGCGCGAGTGGCCGTTCATGGTCGTACCAGGAGGCGGTCAGACCAATCGGTAACGATGGCGCAATCCGCTCGGGCTGGATAGCCCGTTGTGGTTCGCTGTTGTCAAAAATCGAGGGTGGCACGATGCGAGGGACTGCCGGGGTCTTCTTCTGCCGCATGACGAGCGCCGTCGCGCTCGCCGCCGTTCTACTGACGACCTCCACCGTTCCCGCACGCGCCGCCGGCGGCGTGACGGGCGGCTTGCGCGGCACGGTCGTCGACACCGCGAACGGGACGCCGCTCCGCGACGCGACCGTTGCGGTCGCCGCGCCGTCGGGGCGTTTCGACACGAAGACCGACGCGCACGGGTTCTTCAGCTTCCTGCAGCTCCCGGCCGACACGTACACGGTCTCGGTCGAACGGACCGGCTACGCGCCGGTCGTGATCGCCGGCGTGACGGTGCTCGGCGACCAGACGCAGAGCCTCGGCACGATCAAGATCGCCGCCGCGCTGCAGAAGATCGGCGGCACGCGCACGACGACCGCGCGCGCGACGTCCGCATTTCAGCCGAACCAAACCGTGGACGTCACGACGTTCAGCGGGCAGCGCGTCGACCAGGCGTTGGGCGAGACGGGCTCGACCGACTACAACAAGCTCGTGCAGTCGGCGCCCGGCGTCATCAAGACGGTCAGCGGCAGCCAGAACGCCTTCTCGATCCGCGGCTCGGCGAGCGTCGAGATCGGGTTTCAGTTCGACGGGCTCGACATGCGCGGCTCGTTCTTCGACGAGAACCCGAACCAGGGCTATCTGAACGGCGTGGGCGCGGGGCGCGGGAGCGTGCAGGTCGTCTCGGGCGCGGGCGACGCGACGCAGGGCGGGATCGGCGCCGGCGTCGTCAACGTTGTCCCCGGCCGCGGCTCCTATCCCGGCGACGGGTTCGCCAGCTTCGACGTCGGCTCGCCGTGGTTCGACCATTCGTTCGCGTTCCAGTACGGAACCGGAACGAAGGACGGCCGCATCTCCGAGTTCTTCTCGGCGCGCTCGAGCCGCACGGCGCCGAAGTACGCGCCGTACGGCCGCGACGCCGCCGACGCCGGTCAGTACTTCGGCACCGCGCTGACGTACGACGACGACGTCCTGAACAATTTCTACTACCGCTTCGGCCGCAACAACGAGCAGCAGATTCAGGTGCTCGTGGACTACATCGACCACCGCCAGTACGGCAACTACGGCGGCCTGAACGGCGTGAACTTCTACCCGTACTCGAGCTACGCGTCCTCGCAGTTCAACACGACGAACTTCGGCTGTCTCGTGAACCCCGCGACCGGCAACTGCGATTCGCAGGCGTGGTTCCGCGCGGTCGTGCCGTACTACCAGGGCGTACCGCGCACGAACAGCCCCTTCGATCCGCCGCCGACACCGCTCTTCCCCGAAGAATATGACTACGGTCCCAACAACATCCTGAAGATCGGCTACACGCGCCCGCTCGGTACGAACACCGCGCTCAACGCGTTCTTCTACAACTGGGGCGGGCTCAACAACACGAGCATCGTCGGCGACTCGCAAGATCTGATGAAGTACGGTCCGTACCTCGGATTCGACAACTCGGGCGGACGGCGCGTCGGCGCGCAAGCGCAAGTCACGATGCAGGCAGGCGAGAAGCATGTGCTCACGCTCGTCGGCAAGTACGAGAACAGCAAGCCGTACTGGGACCAGCTGAGCTTCTCGAACACCTTCGTCGCATTCGGCTCCGCTCTCTCGTTCAACTCGTCGGTCGGACCAACGATCAGTCCGACCTTTCAAGACTGGTACTTGCCGCAGACGCCCGGCCAACCCGTGAGCGCGACGAATCCGTGCATGTCGGCCAACGGTCCGCTCCCGTTCGATCCGACGCAGACCCAGCTCAACACGCAACCGTGCTACCTCTACAACTACATGCTCGCCAACGGGTTGTGGAAGGGAAGTCTGCCGCCGATTCCGTCGACCGGGTTCAACTACGGGAAGACGAATTTCCAGCAGTACGGGATCGGGATTCGCGACCAGTGGTCGCCGAACGCGAAGCTGCGGCTGGACTACGGGCTGCGGCTCGACGGGCAAAACCTCAAGTGGGGCGCCAACCCGTTCAACGCCGACCTGAGCAACACGGCCGACATCGGCCTCGGCTATGCGAAGCTCAGCGACACCTATCTCCATCCGAAGATTCTCGAGCCGCGCTTCGCCGCCGACTACATCCTCGACGCGAACGACAACGTGCGCGTCAGCTACGGCCGCTCCGTGAGCTTCTTCTTCGGCCAGACCGGCGGAACGCCGACCGGTATGATCGGCGTCGACCCGGTCCTCTACCAAATCCCCGCGAAGGACAGCGCCGCTTCGCCGGCGTGCGGCAGTGGCTGGCACGGACCCGGCACGAACGGCAACGGCACGTACATCCAAAACCCGAACGTGTTCTTCTCCGGCATGGGAACGCTGAGCCAGCCCGGCTGGTACTTCAAGTGCCCGAACTACGCGTCGTCGGTGTACTGGAACTTCGACCAGGGTTTCTCCGCACCCGACATCGGCGGGCAGCAGCCGGCGACCTACAACAACTGGGACTTCGCCTACGGCCATCAGTTCAAGAATGGCTGGGGGACGAAGCTCACCGCGTACGACCGGCGCGGCTTCAACACGTACCAGACGACGCTGCTCGCCGGCGGCCCGCCCGATCCCGTGACGGGGCAGTTCACCAACGGCGCGTTCCAGGAGCGCGAGACGGGGACGCAGCGCGCGTTCGGGCTCGAGTTCTTGCTGACGACGCCCGACCGCACGTATGGCTGGAGCGGCTTCCTCACCGCGAACTACGTCAACGAGCTGACGAACACGCCGCCCGTTCCCGGCTCCGACAGCCTGCCCAGCGTGCAGCAGTACCTGTATCTGACGGGACTCTACTGGCACCAGAGCTATCTGCCGCCGCTCTCCGCGACGGCGGGGATACAGTACAAGACGAAGAGCGGGTTCAAGGTCAACCCGATCTTCAACGCCGACGGCGGCGTGCCGTTCGGTGTCGGACGTTCGAGCGCCGGGTTCATCAACGGCGTGCTCTACAGCAACATCCCGACCGGGAACCTCGGTGTCGCGACGCCGTATGCCGGCCAAGGTCAACCGAACCAATCCTACAACGCGACGTGCTACTACGATCCCGCGTTCGCCGGCAGCTACTTCCATCCGAAGTATTTCGCGTGCCGCGGTTTCAGTGAGCCCGCGCTCGCCGGACAGGCGTTCACGCGGCCACGGCTCTACTCCGACCTCGACCTCGAGTACAACCACAAGCGCGTGACGTACGGCGTGTACGTCAGCAACCTGTTCGACAACTACCGCGCCGAACCGACGATCAATCAGCGCTGGCAGCCGCTCGCGACCGGCGTCGGCGGCGCGCAGACCGGCCAGCTTGCGACGACGTACCCGATCCAGGTCGACCCGACGACGGGGGTGGTGACGACGAACCCGTTCTACAACGTCGGCTTCCGCGACGCCAGCCGCTACGACGAGTACTGGCTCCCCTACCAGCGCCTGTACGTCCCCGGCCGGACGTACCGCTTCTACGTGCAGATCAAGCTCTAGTGACGGGATCGCAATCGATGAACCGCTTTCAGCGCCTCGCGCTCGCCGGTGCAACGGCGCTCGCGCTCGCGGCCTGCTCCGCGGGCGGCACCACGACGCCGGCGATCACGCAGGTGAACCCGTCGAACCCGAACTACAGCAAGCTGCAGCTCGCGGTCGGCACGGCGAACATCTACGGCGCAACGACCGGGCTCAACGTCGTCTCGACGCTGCGCCAGCCGAACGGCGCCTCGGCGCTCGGCGTCGACACGCCGACGTTGACCGGCCCGTTTACCTACGCGGTCACCGCCGTGCCGGCCGGTGCGAACGGGAACGATCCGTACGCGACGCTCTACGCGGGCGGTCCGAGCATCGCCGAGGCGACCGCAACGACCGGCGCGCTCGCAGGGACGCCGCAGACGGTTCATCCGGGGACGCCGTTCTGCGACTACGCCGGAACGTTGCCGACCGGCGCGGGGATCAGCGCCGGCACGACGTACACGAAGTGCGTGAACGGCATCGCGCCGAACGCGAGCACGTTCGGCCAGAGCGGCGG
>JAFAMK010000227.1 GCA_019233415.1 Vulcanimicrobiota bacterium | reverse complement strand
CACCACATGTTCACGACCGGCGCGGTCAACAACCCGTTCTTCAGCTTCGTGTCGTTCCTGATCGCGGTTCCGACCGGCGTCAAGTTCTTCAACTGGATCGGAACGATGTGGCGCGGCTCGATCACGTTTCCGACGCCGATGCTGTTCAGCGTCGGCTTCCTGCTGAACTTTCTGTTCGGCGGCGTCACCGGGGTGATGGTCGCCTCACCGCCGATCGACTACCACGCGCAAGACTCGTACTTCGTCGTCGCGCACTTCCACTACACGCTCGGCGGCGGAAGCCTGTTCGCGATCTTCGCGGCGCTGTTCTTCTGGTGGCCGAAGATGTTCGGCTCGCTGCTCGACGAGCGGCTCGGCAAACTCTGCTTCTGGCTGCTGTTCGTCGGCTTCAACGTGACGTTCTTGCCGATGCACCTGGCCGGGATCGACGGGATGCCGCGCCGCGTCGTCACGTATGCGGACATGGGCGCGCTGCCGCTGCTGAACCTGATCGCGACGCTGGGCTCGTACGTGATGGCCGCCGGCGTCGTGGTCTTCGTCGTGAACGTCGTGCTGACGATGCGCCGGCGCATTCCGGCCGGCAACGACCCGTGGGGTGCGAACTCGCTCGAGTGGTGGACGTCGTCGCCGCCGCACGAGCACGGCTTCACCTCGCTGCCGCCGATCCGCAGCGAACGGCCGGTCTTCGACGCGCGGCACCCCGAGGTCGCGGTGCGCCGGTGACGACCGGGCTACGGCTGTTCATTTCGTCGGGCGCCTTCTCGATCGCGATCGCCGTTTCGTACTGGCTCGTCGCGCACGAGGTCGTCGGCACGTTCCTACTCGGCTTCATGGCGCTCGCGCTCTCGTTCGTTGCCGGTTACATGATCGTCGCGGAGCGCGAAGCCGACCTCGTCGGCGACCGCGGCGACGCGCAGCGCGCCGACGCCGCGGGCGAGGTCGTCGGCAGCTTCAGCGTCCACTCGCCGCTTCCGGTCTGGGCCGCGCTCGCGCTGACGGGGATCGTCCTCGGCCTGGTCGTCTCGCCGGTGCTGGCCGGGCTCGGCCTCGTCGCGGCGCTCGCGGTCGGCGCGCTGTTCATCGTGCAGAGCCGCTGACCACCGTTCGCGTATACTGACCGGCGATGATCCTCGACTCGACCATGCGCCTCGACGACGTGCTCGCCGGCGGCGCCAGCTCTCCCGTCCGTGCCGGGCAGCGCGTCGGCGGCGCGCCGTTCGTCTGCGCGCGCGCCGACGGGCCGTATGCCTACGACGTCGAGGGCCGGCGCTACGTCGACTACGTGATGGCATACGGCCCGCTGCTGTTCGGGCACACGCCGCCGTTCCTGCGCGGGCTCGACGCGCTCGCGGCGCGCGGCGTCGTGTACGGCTCGACGACGCCGGACGAACTGGAACTCGCCGCGCGCATTCGCGGCCACGTACCGTCGATGGAGAAGCTGCGCTTCACGACGACGGGCAGCGAGGCGGTGCAGAGCGCGGTGCGCGTCGCGCGCGCGTTCACCGGCCGCGACGCGGTGCTGAAGTTCTCGGGGAACTACCACGGGCACTTCGACCTCGCGCTGCAGGACGCGGGCGCGTCGGCCGAGACGCCGGACGCGACGCACTCGGGGATCCCGCGCGCGGTCGTCGCCGACCTCGCCGTCGCTCGTTACAACGACCTGGGCGACGTCGACCGCGACCTCGCGCGCATCGGCGGCCGCCTCGCGGCGATTCTTGTCGAGCCGATCTGCGGCAACATGGGACTCGTCGAAACGGAACCGGGCTTCTTGCAGGGCCTGCGCGAGCGCGCCGACCGCTGCGGCGCACTGCTGATCTTCGACGAGGTGATCACCTGGCTGCGCCTCGGCCTCGCAGGCGCGCAGGGCGAGATCGGCGTGGTTCCCGATCTGACGGCGGTCGGGAAGATCATGGGTGGCGGGTTTCCGATCGCCGCGTTCGGCGGGCGCGCCGACGTGATGGCGGTGCTTGCGCCCGACGGCCCGTGCTTCACCGGAGGAACGCACGCCGGGATGCCGTTCGCAGTCGCGCTCGCACTTCGTGTTCTGGACTATCTCGAAACGACGCCGTCGCTATACCGCGAGATGGACCGGCGCGCGCGCATCCTGGCGGACGGGATTCGCGCGACCCTGCGCGATCTGGGTTTGGACTACGCGGTCGTGCAGCGCGACTCGATCGTCGACTTCAAGTTCCGCCCGGGGCCGCCGACGCGCTCGTACGACGACCAGGCACGCGACGACCAGCGCGCCTACGCGGCGTTCTACCACGCGATGCGTGCGCGCGGCGTCCTGCTCCCGCCCTCGCACAACGAGGTGATGTTCGTCTCGACCGCGCACGGCGACGCCGACGTCGCGCTGACCGTCGACGCGGTCGACGCGTCGCTGCGCGCGCTGCGCGCCGAGGGGATCGTCTAGCTAGCGGACGGGCGTCGGGAAGCCGGCTGGCGAGCGGTGGCCGTCGGCGTCGACGGCGCGCACGCCGAACTGCCAGTCGTCCTTCGAGTACGGCACGGTGACGTGGGTGACGTTGCCGACGTCCTGAGCCGCGGTCCAGGTGGGCTCGGTCGTCAGGCGGCGCACGACCTCATAGCGCACGGCGCGCGGGGAGGCGTTCCACTGGAGCGTCGTATCGTTGGCGAGCGCGCGCGTGTCGACGCCGACCTTCGGCGTCGGCGGCGCGAGGGCCAGCGTCGCGAGCGCCGCCGCGTTGTAGCGCGCGACCTTCGCCAAATAGTCGAAGTCCATGTACTGCAGCAGGTCGCCGTACTGCGTGCCGTTCTCGACGCGCACGTTCTGGTGCTGGTGGTTGAACGTCTCGCGCGGCTCGACGAAGCGCAGCGCCGGGAAGCCGGCGGCGTTGAACGATTCGTGGTCCCCGCCGCGCAGGAACCGGTCGGCGCGCCAGACCAGCATCCCCGTCAGCCCGACCGCGTACGCGTCGCCGGTCTCCTTCGCGAAGCGCGCCAGCTCGTTCGAGGGCGAGTCGTTCTGCGACCCGATCGTGTTCACGCGCGCGGGCACCGTGCCCGGGGGAAGCGCCTCGGAGAAGATGCGCACGTACCCGTCGCGCTTCACGCCGTCGTCGCCGACCGACGCGCCGACGATGTCGTTGTTCAGGTCGCCCTCGACGTCGACGTTCGCGGCCTTGAGCGTCTGCGCGAAGTGCCCGCTGCCGAACAGTCCCTGTTCCTCCGCGTCGAAGCACGCGAAGACGATCGTCCCGTGGAAATGAAGCGGCGTCAGGACGCGCGCCGCTTCGAGGACCGCCGAGACCGCCGAGCCGTTGTCGTCGGCGCCGGGCGCGTCGTGCTCACCGTCGTCGTTGTCGCTGTTGCGCGAGTCGTAGTGGCTCGACATCACGTACATCGGTGCGGCGGGGTCGTCGCCTTTGAGCGTGGCGACGACCGACGAGATGACGACCTCGCGCGGAACGCGCTTCGCCGGATCGGCCGGCTGCGTATACGTGTCGAGCGCGACGGTCAGCCGCCCGCCGCTGCTCCGCGCGATTTGCCGGAAGCGGTCGACCAGGTACGCGCGCGCCGCGAAGACGCCGCGCTTCGGGTCGGTGCTCTTCTCGGAGAACGTCGAGCGCGTCCCGAACGCGACGAGCCGCTCGTCTGTCGTGCGCAGTTCATCGGCCGAGATGCGCGCGATTGCGGCGGCGACCGTCGGGTCGACCGCGGGCGCCGGAACGTCGGCCCGGGCGGGGACGGCGAGGGTGAACGCGCCGAGGACGGCGAGCGCGAGCGAGCGGTACGACGGCATCGAGGGCGCCTACCGCACGGCACCCGCGCCGACCTGCGCTAGTGTGCGTTCGGGCTTCGCCCGGGCCGCCCTCGCGTTCGGCCTTCGGCCGATCCGCCGCCGGAGTTGCGGCGCCCGACGAAGCGCGCGAGCGTCACCGCCGTGCCCTTGCCCGGCGTGCTTCGCACGGCGAAGGTGTCGCTGAAGCTCTTCATCAGCAGCAGCCCGCGGCCGCGCTCGGCGAGCGGGTTCGGGACCTTTGGCGGCCGCTGGCGCGTCTCGAAGCCGACGCCGTGGTCGACGACGGTCGCAACGAGCCGCTCGTCGACAAACCGGCAGGTGACCTCGATCGGGTCGTTCGCATGGGCGTGTTCGACGGCGTTCGCCAGCGCTTCGGAGACGGCCGTGACGAACGCCTCGGCCTCGTCCGGTCCGACGCCGAAGGATGTTGCGAAGCCGGCCACGCGCTCGCGCACATACTTCCCGAACCGCGCTTCCGGCGGCACGAGCAGGCGCAACGACGTGCCGTCCGCGGCCGCATGTTTCACATTCATCTCCCGAACCAGACTACGAATTGTCTTCCCGAATTCGCGGGTTTCTCACAGCGCGTGCCGTAGGACCCGGGCGATGCCTACCTACACCAAACCGACCGGCGAGGAGCTGACGTCGCTCGCCGACGAGGCCAAGACTGCCCGCGCCCGGATCACCACCGCCAAGGGCGACATCGTCTTTTCGTTCTTTCCGGACGTCGCGCCGCAGCACAGCGCCGCGTTCATCAAGCTTGCCAAAGCCGGGTTTTACGACGGCCTGGCCTTCCACCGCTACGAGCCCGGCTTCGTCATCCAGGGCGGCGACCCGGCGGGGAACGGGACCGGCGGCCCCGGCTACAATCTCGACGCCGAATTCAGCGAACGGCCCCACGTCAGGGGCACGGTCGCCATGGCCCGGGCGCAGAGCCCAAACTCGGCCGGCTCGCAGTTCTACATCTGCCTGGACGACGCGCCGTTCCTCAACCGCAACTACACCGTCTTCGGCCACGTGGTCGAGGGCCAGAACGTCGTCGATCAGATTCGGGCCGGCGACGTGATGAGCAAGGTGACGATCGAGGACGGCGGGGACGGGGCCGGGATCTGAACCTCCCGCACCTGGCTCTCGGGACGCAGGGTTGGTCGTACGCGGATTGGGTGGGCCCGATGTACGACGCCGGGACGCGTCCCGAGGGCTATCTGCGCGACTACGCCGAGGAGTTCGCGAGCGTCGAGGTCGACTCGACGTTCTACGGCACCCCGCAGCCGGAACGCGTGCTGCGCTGGGCCGCGCAGGTTCCCGACCGCTTCACCTTCGCGCTGAAGCTGCCGCGTGAGATCACGCACGAGCGCCGGCTGCTCGCCGCGCGCACCGAGACCGAGGCGTTCGTCGCCAGCGCGCGGCTGTTCGGCGCGAAACTCGAAGCGATTCTGATCCAGATGCCGCCCGACTTCGAGGCCGACGAGATCGAAGCAGTCGAAGCGTTCGTGCGCACGTTGCCTGCCGGACCGCGCTGGGCGCTCGAACTCCGCGACGCGAGCTGGTTTCACGGCGACGCCCGGCGCCGTTTGCGCGACGCGCTGGGAACGCACGGCGTCGCGCTTGCCGCGACCGACGCGCCGTTCGTCCCGCGCGAGACGATGCTGCACGAATTGCGGCATCCGACGGCGTCGCACGCGTACGTGCGCTGGACCGGCGCGGTCGACACGTTCCAGCGCTTCGACGCGCTTGCCGCCGACCGCAGCGCGGAGATCGCGCAGTGGGCCGACGCGATCCGCGATGCCGCGCCGCAGCTGACGCGGCTCGCCGGCTACGCGAACAACCAGTATGCCGGCTTCTCGCCCGGGACGATTCGGATGGTCTATGCGGCGCTGCGCGTCCCGCACGCGCTGCCGCACCGCATCGCGCAGCCCTCGCTGTTCGACTGACGCGCGCTAGGCGCGCAGCGCCGCGTCGACGCGCCGCGCGATCGCGGCGATCCCGGCGTTCCCCGCGTCGTAGTCGCGCAGCTCGCGCGTCAGCACGACGAGGATGTACGGGTTGTCGCCGAACGGGTCGACGATCCCGGCGTCGTTGCGCACGTAGTCGATCTCGCCGGTCTTGTGCGCGACCGGCGTCCCGCGCGGCAGGCCGCGCACGATCTTCGTCGTGTCGTCGTTGCCGAGCATGACGTCGATCATCGCGCGGCA
>JAFAMK010000160.1 GCA_019233415.1 Vulcanimicrobiota bacterium | reverse complement strand
TTTCGCCATCGCGGCGAGGTCGTCGGCGGTGAAGACGAGCGAGAGCGTCTCTTTCTTCTCGTAGCCGATCCCGTGCTCGCCGCTGATCGTGCCGCCCATCGCGATGCAGGTGCGCAGAATCTCCGTCCCCGCGTCGACGACCGCCTGCACCTGGCGCGCGTCGCGGCGGTCGAAGATCAGCAGCGGGTGCAAATTACCGTCGCCGGCGTGGAAGACGTTGCCGACCGGGAGCCGATGATCGCGCGCGATCGCTTCGATCGCATGCATCACCTCGGGGAGCCGCGTGCGCGGCACGCACGCGTCTTGAATGTAGTAGTTCGGCGCGATGCGCCCCATCGCGCCGGCGGCACCCTTACGCGCGGCCCACAGCAGCGCGCGCTCGTGCTCGTCGCGCGCCGCGCGCCACGAGAGCGCGCCGTGCGCGCGCGCGATCGACGCCAGCACCGCCTCACCCGCCGCGACGTCGTCCTGCGCGCCGGCGATCTCCACCAGCAGCACCGCGCCCGCGCTCTCGGGATAGCCGGCGTGGTAGTGCGCCTCGACCGCGCGCGTGATCAGCGCGTCCATGATCTCGAGCGCCGTCGGGACGATCCCCGCGCCGATGATCGCCGAGACGGCTGCCGAGGCTGCCTCGACGTCGCCGAACGCCGCGACGCAGACCCGCACGGCTTCGGGAAGCTTCAGCAGCCGCACCTCGACCTCGGTGACGATCCCGAGCGTCCCCTCCGAGCCGACCAGCACGCCGGTCAGGTCGTAGCCGGCGTCGTCGATCGACGTGCGGTGGAGCGCACCGTCCGTGTCGACGTATTCGAGCCCGAGGACGTGGTTGGTCGTCGTCCCGTAGCTCAGGCAGTGCGGGCCGCCGGCGTTCGTCCCGACGTTCCCGCCGATCTGCGAGGTCTTCTGGCTCGACGGGTCGGGCGCGTAGAAGACGCCGTGCCCGGCGATTGCCGTGGAGAGGTCGAGGTTGACCATCCCTGGCTGCACGCGGGCGCGCCGGTTGCGCACGTCCAGCTCCAGCAGCCGGTTCATCCGCGCGAACGAGACGACGAGCCCGCCGCGCGTCGGGACCGCGCCGCCGCACAGCCCCGTCCCGGCGCCGCGCGCGACGACCGGTTCGTCACAGTCGCGCGCGATCCGCACCGCGATCCCGACGTCGCGTGCGTCGCGCGGAACGAGCGCCGCCGACGGCAGACGGTCCTCGGAATACGCGTCGAAGGCGTAGACGGCCAGGTCCTCGGGCTCGGTGCGGACCACGTCGGGTCCCAGCGCGTCGAGCAGTCGGGCCGCGAAGGGCGTCGCGGGCATGTGCGTGGCCTACGGAGGGCGCGCGATCAGTTCCTGGAAAAGCGCCTGCTCGGTGTTCTGGAAGAAGTGGCTAGGCCGGCCGAAACCGCACAAGCCTCTCGTTCGGGCGACGATCACGGAGCGGCAGCGCCAGAGCTATCGGGCGTCCGTCGAGTTCCCGGTCGTCTACGAGGTCGAGGGCCGCACCGGCTCGCGCGCCGCGGTCGCGAACGACCTCTCGGCGGGCGGCCTGCGCCTCGTCGGCGACGAGGACTTCCCGAACGACACCGTCGTCGCGCTCCACTTCACCCTGCCGAACGCGCTGATCGCCGGCATCACGGTGGAGAAGGAGCTGATCGAGATGACCCCGCGCGGCAAGACGACGCGCAAGATCATGGTCCCACCCGAACCGTTCCGCCCGATGTCCGTCCACGGCAAAACGGTGATCGCCTTTCTCAACGTCCGCCGCCGCAAGTTCGCCCACGGCGTCCAATTTGTCGGCATCGACGAAAAAACACAAGAAGAAATCCAGCGCTTCATCCACGTCTGGCAAATCCGCCAACTCCGCGAACGCGCCCACAATCGCGAGTTCTAGGGGCAATTCCGGCCTAGTGGGTCGTCCGACGGATACCGGAAGGCCGGGCACCTGCGACGACTAGGCGCTCCATCTCATAACGAACAAAGTGCGTCTGCGGATCATAGACATAGTAGTACCGCCAGTTACCGGCGGAGTCCAGAACATCCGTCTGCACGAGAACGCCGCCATTCCCGTTTCTAAGTGATTTGAAGCCGAGGGCAGAGAGTTGTTGAGCGTTCACGCTTACCGGCGTCGAAACCCGAATTAGGGGCATGGGCCCTCGGTAGTGCACGTGCTCCCGAACTGCTTCCTCTGTCCTCGCCTGCGCATCGGCGACAAGGTTGGAGTTGCGGAAGACCGCCACGTGGTGAGCCCCGGTCTGTTTCACTATCGCAGCGCACACACCGGACGTCGCCAAAGTCACAAAGAGGGCTACCGAAGTAGCGCTAACGGTCAGACGCATACATTCTCCTTGTCCGCCGACGCACCGGTCATCCAGTATATGAGGCGCTGATCGGGCGTAGAAATCCCCAAATACACCAGCCGATTCCGGTCAAATGTTCCGTTGTCAGGAACGGCGACGGCTTGAAGAAGGGCTCCATGTTTTTCATGTGGGCGCGTGATTTTCGGAAGTGAAAACGCGCTCGGTCGCCAATAGCCGACGCCTCCGCCAAAGCGGTCAAGTTGTGGCTTCACCTTGTAATTGAACTGGCCGGCGGGCGATTTGAAGAGGTCGCCATCAATGACGGCGCCGACGACTCGTCGTAGCCGTTGGACGTCCAGCGTACGATCGCCATCGCAGAAGGCTTGAACTCGCAGGGGTTTCGGCATGGAGCTAGCCTGCGCGCACCCGGCGGTTGCGATGAACGCGAGCAACATAAGGAGACTATTGAATCGCGCCATTGATGTCCAACACTGCGCCTGAGTAGGCATCTACGCTGACCACGGCATGGTTTGAGTAGAAGAAATGATAGGCGGGATATGCCGTGTTATCGGTCGAGTCGATGCCCGGCGTCCAGTAGGAGTACACGTATCCCTGAAACGTGCCGACGTTGCCCTTGACGGACGGACTTGACGACGCGATAGAAAATGCCTGAGCAGCGGAAAGGGCGGGCGAACCGCTACCGTGCACTCCTAACGGATAACGCGTGCTTCCCGTCGGCTCGCGCCAGAGGCGATAGTAGAGATTCACGCGCTGATCGTACTCATACGCCCACGCATAGCATGGAGGCTTATCGTTTGGCGGATCATTCTCGTTGGGCTGGGCGCAATACCGTGTCCGTAGGTTGTCGACACCGACACGAATGTAGTCGCCTCCGAGCATCAGATTGCGGTGCACCCAGGTGAATATGTAGCCAGTTACGA
>JAFAMK010000005.1 GCA_019233415.1 Vulcanimicrobiota bacterium | reverse complement strand
CCGGCGCTGCGCGCTGATCGACGCGCCCGGACACGAAGAATTCCTCGCCAACGCGATGACCGGCGCGAGCGACGCCGACACGGCGGTCCTCGTCGTCGACGCGGAGCGCGGCGTCGAGGACCAGACGCGCCGGCACATCTACCTGCTCGGGCTGCTCGGAATTCCGTCGGTGCTCGTCGCGGTGAACAAGATCGACGCGGTGCTCGACGAGGCGCGCGTCGTCGCGGCCGGCGACGCGGCGCGCACCGCGCTCGAAGCGGTCGGCGTCGGCGTGCGCGCGGTCGTTCCGGTCTCCGCGCGCGACGGCGACAACGTCGTCACACCTTCCACGCGCACGCCGTGGTACGCCGGACCGCCGCTGGCCGAGCTGCTCGCGGCGACCGCGCCGCGCGCGGCGGAACCCGAGCACGAGCCGCTGCGCATCTGGGTGCAGGACGTCTACCGGCGCGGCGACGAGCGCGTCGTCGCGGGGATCGTGCGCGCCGGGCGCGTGACCGTCGGCGACGTGCTGCTGGTCTCGCCGGCGGGGAAGACGGCGCGCGTCGCCGCGCTGCGCGCGTGGCCGCAGGACGCGGTGAGCGCCGGCCCGGGCGAGCCGGTCGGAATCGTCTTCGACGCGCCGGTCTACGTCGACCGCGGCGACGTTCTCTCGCACGAGGACGCGCCGCCGGTGACGGTCCGCTCGCTGCGCGTGCACGCCTGCTGGTTCGACCGAGACCCACCGCACCTCGACGAGACCGTGCGCCTGCGCGCGGGAACCGCCGACGTCTCGGCGCGAATCGTCGCGATTCACGAAGCGGTCGACCCGCGCACGCTCGAACGGACCGAGCATGGCGTCGCGACGCGCGGCACCGTCTACGCGCTCTCGCTGCGAACCGGCGCACCGCTCGCGCTCGACGAAGACGCGCGCTGCGCGATCGCGCGGCGCGGCGTGCCGATCGCCGCCGCGCACGCGGTTCAGCTGCAGCCGGCGGGGTCGAACGTCTACGCGTCCACGCACCTGGTCACGACCGCCGAGCGCGTCGAGCGCAACGGTCACCAGGGGCTCGTCCTGTGGCTGACGGGCCTTCCCGCGTCGGGGAAGACGACGATCGCGATGCGCGTCGAGCGCGAGCTGTTCCGGCGCGAGTACCGCGTCTACGCGCTCGACGGCGACACGCTGCGCACCGGGCTCAACAGCGACCTGGACTTTTCGGAAGAGGGGCGCCGCGAGAACATTCGCCGCGTCGCCGAAGTCGCGAAGCTCTTCGCCGAGGCCGGCGCGATCGTCGTGACGTCGCTGGTCTCGCCGGCGGCCGAGGACCGCGCGCTCGCGCGCGGGATCGTCGGCGACGCGTTCCACGAGGTCCACGTCGCCGCGTCGCTCGCGACCTGCGAGGCGCGCGATCCCAAGCACTTGTACGCGCGCGCGCGCGCCGGCGAGATCGTCGGGTTCACCGGCGTCGACGCCGGCTACGACGTCCCGCTCGAACCGGAGCTGGTGCTCGACACCGAGCACGACGACGTCGACCGCTGCGTTGCCGCAGCGCTCGACTACGTCGTCGACGCGGTCCGGCTCGGGCCGCGGTCGATCAGCCGTTCCGCGTGACGGAGGTCGACTCGAGCGTGTAGGTGTCCGGGCCGGGGATCGCGGCGATCGTGCGCAGCTCACCGTTGCGGAACGTCCCCGTCAGGTGCAGCGGGCGCATCATCCCGATGTCGAGCCAGATCTGCTGGCCGTCGACGCCGCCGGTGACGGTCTTCCAGCCGCCGTCTTGCGGCCGGTAGGTTCCCTGGACGATCCCGTTCGGATAGACGGTCAGGACCATCGTCGCGTCCCACTCGCCGCCGTGGTACTCGTCGGCGAAGCGCGTTTGCATGGTGTACTGCTGCGGCGAGCCGCTCGTCGAGCTGGCCGCCGACGAGGCGACCGGCAGCGCGAGCGCCGCGAGCAGGCCCGCGGCCGCCGCCGCGGTGCGGATGTGTTTGGTCATAGCCTTTCTACAACACATCGCGGGCTGACGGTGTTCCGCTGCACCGTCGGTTCTAACGCGCCTAGAGGTCGTAGTCGATGGTGACGGGCGCATGGTCGGAAAAGCGCTCGTCCTTGTAGATCGATGCGGCGCGGACGTGGGGCGCGAGGTCGGGCGTGATCAGTTGGTAGTCGATCCGCCAGCCCAGGTTCTTTTCCCAGGCGCCCTTCCAACCGGACCACCACGTGAACTGCTTGGGCTCGTTCGGCCGCACGACGCGGAACGCGTCGACCCAGCCGACGCGCCCGATCACGTCGTCCATCCAAGCGCGCTCCTGCGGCAGAAAGCCGGTCACGCCGGTGCACGACTTCACGCTGAACACGTCGATGTCGCGGTGCGCGATGTTGTAGTCGCCGCAGATGATGAACGGGTGCCCTTCGTTCTTCATGCGGACCATGTCGCCGATGAAGCGGTCGAGGAACTGCTCCTTGACCGCCTGCCGCGCCGGCCCGGTCGTCCCCGAGGGGACGTACAGCGACGCCACGGACAGGCCGCCCTCGAAGTCCATCCGCACGAAGCGTCCCTCGGCGTCCATGTCCGGCATCCCGAGGCCCCGCACGACCCGCAGCGGCGGGCGCTTGGCGTAGAGCGCGACGCCGCTGTAGCCTTTCTTCTGGGCATCGACGAAGACGGAGGTGTAGCGGGTGAGATCGAGCGCCTCGGGCGGGAGCTGATGCTCCTGCGCCTTGGTCTCCTGAAGGCACACCAGATCGGGGTCTTGCGCGTCCATCCAGGCGAAGAACCCCTTGCGCGCGGCGGCCCGAACCCCGTTGAGATTGCAGGTGATGACCCGAAACACGACGTCGACATTTGAGCCCGGACGCTTCCCGATCCCCCGCGACCGGGAGGCTGCCGTCCTGCGGCCCGACGGGCGCGAGGTCGCCCTGACGAACCTGCGCAAGGAGTTCTTCCCGCAGACCGGGGCGACGAAGGGCGACGTGCTGCAGTACTACGCCGACGTCGCGCCGTTCTTGGTCCCCTACATGCAGGGCCGCGCGCAGGTGATGAAGCGCTACCCGAACGGCGCGAGCGGCGATTTCTTCTACATGAAGCGCACGCCGGCGAACGCGCCGCCGTGGCTGCGCACGTGCTCGATCGAGCACGGCAGCGGCAGCATCATCGCCTTCCCGATCGTCGACGACCTGGCGAGCCTGCTGTGGCTCATCAACCTGGGCTGCATCGACCTGAACGAGTGGTACTCGCGCTGCGACGACGTCGACCGCCCCGACTACCTGCACTTCGACCTCGATCCGGTCAAGGACGGCAGCACGACGTTCGCGACGGTCCGCACCGTCGCGCTGCACGTGCACGAAGCGCTCGGCGATCTCGGCATCCCTGCCTACGCGAAAACCTCGGGCTCGTCGGGCATTCACGTCTACGTGCCGATCGTTCGCGGACCGCTGCAGAAGGAGGTCTGGACCTTTGCCAAGGCGTTCGCGCAGACGATGGAACGCATGCACCCCGACGTCATCACCGCCGAGTACAAGGTCGCGAAGCGCCCGAGCGGCCGCGTCCTGGTCGACTACAACCAGAACGCCTGGGGCAAGACGCTCGCCTCCGTCTACTCGATCCGCGCGAAGCCGCGCGCGACGATCTCGACGCCGGTGACGTGGGACGAGATCGCGGCGGGGATCGAGATCGACGACTTTCGCCTTGACACGATCCGCGAACGCCTCGCGCGCGTCGGCGATTTGTGGGAACCGATGAAGGCGACGACCGGCCGGCTCGATCTCGCGCGGTTCATCCCCGAAACGGTGCGCGTGCCGAAGCGGAAACCGCGCGCGTCCTCCACGAGTAGCAGTGCACCATGATCCCGTTCGGATACCCGCCGATGGAGATGCGCTCGGTCGCCGACGTGCCGGTCGGGCCGGAGTGGCAGTACGAGCCGAAGTGGGATGGTTTCCGCTGTCTTGCGTTCCGCGACGGGCGCGACGTCGTGCTGCAGTCGAAGGCAGGTCAGCCGCTCGCCCGCTACTTCCCCGAGATCGTCGAAGCGCTCGCGAGCCTCCCGGCGAAACGCTTCGTCCTCGATGGCGAGCTGGTCGTTCCGTACGCCGGCGCACTCTCGTTCGACGCGCTGCAGCAGCGCATTCATCCCGCCGCGTCGCGCGTCGCGATGCTCGCGAGGACGACGCCGGCCTGGTACCTGCTGTTCGACCTGCTCGACGAGGACGAGACCGACCTCGTCGCGTTGCCGCTCGTCGAACGCCGTGCGCGGTTGGAAGCGTTCGCGCGCACGTTCGACGGGCGGACGCTGCGGCTTTCGCCGGCGACGCGCGACCGCGCCGTCGTCGACGACTGGTTCGCGCGCGTCGGCGGCGCACTCGACGGCGTGATCGCAAAGCGCGCCGACGCCGCGTACGCGAGCGGAACGCGCGACGCCGCCGTCAAGGTGAAGCGCGTGCGCACTGCCGACTGCGTCGTCGGCGGCTACCGCTTCGCGAAGGACTCGACCGAGGCGATCGGTTCGCTGCTGCTCGGCCTCTACGACGACGACGGATTGCTCGACTACATCGGCTTCTGCAGCGCCTTCCCCGCGGAAGAAAAGCGCGCGCTCATCGAGCGCCTGCGCCCGCACCTCGGCGAACCCGGCTTCACCGGCGGCGCACCGGG
Source organism: Vulcanimicrobiota bacterium (assembly GCA_019233415.1). Lineage (GTDB taxonomy): Bacteria > Vulcanimicrobiota > Vulcanimicrobiia > Vulcanimicrobiales > Vulcanimicrobiaceae > Vulcanimicrobium. The sequence continues at coordinate 875 of JAFAMK010000005.1, read as the reverse complement.
CGGCGCGCCGAGCCGCTGGACCCGCGACCCCGAACGCGACCGCAGCTACGTGAAGATGAAGCACGACCTCGTGCTGGAGGTGGCGTTCGACCAAGTCACCGGCGGCCGCATCCGACACGGCACGCGCCCCGTACGCTGGCGCATCGACAAAGCGCCGCGCCAGTGCACGGTCGACCAGCTCGCAACGCCCGACCGCGCGATCGCGCTGCTCGAGTAGCGATTCGCCCGAAGTAGACCTCGTGAACTGACCGACGACATCGGCGGGCACCGCCCCCAGTGTGATCGATGCAGGTCGCCTACGCTCGGCCCGTCCCGACCGTCGTTGGGACGCGGCGCTCGACTTTTCGCTCGAATGCCAGATCGGGGTGAACTGGTGCTGGGCGGCGGTCTCGAAGTCGGTTGTCGACCACTACGGCGGACCGACTCACACACAGTGCGAGTACGCGACGCGGTTTCTCGGCCAGCGCGAGACGTGCTGCGCCGGCAACGAGCGAACGAGCCGCTGCGACGTCCCGCACGACGTCGACAGCGTCCTCGCCGCGCACGGCGTCTATGCGGCCCCGGCGTTCCGCCGGCCCATCCGCCTCGAAACGATCCTCCGCGAACTACAGCGCGATCGCCCGATCGTCGCCCTGATTGCCTTCCCGCACTCCACGCACGCCGTGGTCATCACGGCTGTCGATGTTAGCGAGAGTGTCATCGGATTCTCCGATCCGGAGTTCGGTTCGGGACGCCTTGAGCTCGAAGCAAATCGATTCGAACGCGCGCTCGACGAAGAAAGACGTTGGGTACATACGATTCTGACACGCCCCAATGCTGCATTCGACCGCGTTCACGTTTCGTATATGCATGAACACATCGCACGACGTGAAAAG
>JAFAMK010000350.1 GCA_019233415.1 Vulcanimicrobiota bacterium | reverse complement strand
GTACGCGCCCAGACCGCCGATCGGGACGCGCGCGACGCCGCTGCCGAGCATGAAGACGTGCCCGCGCGACGCGCGCAGCAGCGGCAGCGCTTCGCGGACGAGCGCGAGCGGACCGATCACGTGGACGCCGAACTGCGCGCGCAGCGCGTCGTCGCTTTGGGTGCCGATCGAGCCGACCGCGACGTGGCCGGCGTTGTTCACGAGCACGTCGATTCCCCCGAACGCCTCGCGCGCGAGCGCGACGATCGCGGGTGCGTTCGCCGGATCGCCGACGTCGTATGATGCCACGACGATGCGGCCGCCTTCAACGCGCGCGCGTTCGGCGACGGCGTCGAGCGCGGCGCGGTCACGGCCGATCCCGACGACGTCGTAGCCCGCCCGCGCCGCACGCAGTGCGAGCGCGCGGCCGATCCCGCTCGACGCGCCGGTGACGAGCAGTACGCTCTCTCCCATCGCTGCGGCTTACCGCACCCCGGCGCGCCGTTCCTCGACCGTGCCGAGGAACGCGTCGAACAGCGTCTTCGTGCTCGTCGGGAGCGTGCGGTAGTAGTACACCTCGGCGACCGCCGTCGCGATGGTACGCGGTTCGACGACCGTGCGGCGCTCGCGCGCGAACGCGGCGAGCGCCGCGGCGACCGGCTTCTCGCTTCCGTCGCTGCGGATGATCCCGAAGGTCAGCTCGTGCGGCGCGCAGTCGAACGGCGGCTCATCGCGTAGGTCGTCGGCATAGTCGGCCCAGCACCACCAGTATGCGCCGAGCCGGCCGTCCGCGTGAAGCCGTTCGAGCACCTGCGTGCAGTACCAGGCCATCTCGTCCTCGGTCAGGCACGCGTAGGTCGCGAGGACCGGATCGTCGGGCGAGATCGTCGGGTTCGGCGGTTCGTCGGGCAACGCGACGCGCTCGAACGGCGCGAGCTTTCCGGGCGGGCACGTCGGATTCCCGAACTCGCTGAACAGCACCGGTTTGTGCGAGAACATCGCCGCGAGGTGCGCGAGAAACGGAACGACTTCGGGATCGAGCCGGCCGCGCGCGAACGCGCTGTAGACCGGGTAGCCGTGCATCGTCGCGAACGCGTACGGCGCGCAGAGCGACGAGAGCCGCAGGTTGCGGTTGCGCGTCAGGTCCTCGCCGTGCGTTCCCGCGGTGACCGGGATGCCCGAGGCTTCTTGGAGCGCTGCGGTCAGGCGCCGGCTCCATTCGGCCGCGGCAGCCTCACTGCTCGGCTCGCGCAGGTTGGTGAACTCGTTACCGAGATCCCAGGCGAGGACGGCCGGATGCGCGCGCAGGCACTCGCCGACCGCGCGCGCGAGGCGCAACTGCGCGTCGAGCAGCGGGCCGGCGTACATCTCGCCGACGCCGTACGGTGACTCGGCCTCGCCGCTGATCGTCCGAAACCGCCCGTGCGGCGTCTTCGGGTCCAGCGACCACGACGGCAGCCAGTTCACGCCGCTCATGTGGCCGGCGAACAGCGTCGGCATCGTCTGTAGGCCGGCCTCGGCGGCGAGGTTCGCGAGGAGTTCGAGCCGCGCGAGCATCTCGGATTCGACTACGTCGGCTCGAGGCTGGAAGTCGTCCCAGCGCAGGAAGAACCGCACCGCGTCGAGGCCGAGGCCGGCGATCCGCTGGAAATCCTCGCGCACCTCGCCCGCGTCGAAGCGCCGCCACATCGCCATCGCGCTCCGGCGTGGCCAGTAGTTCACCCCGACCGAGAACCGCATCGCCCGGAGGTTACCCCGGGCGTGCGTCCGCTACCCGCTACCGGGCGCTGCGGCCGACGAGCATCGCGCGCACTGCGTTCGCGACGCGCTCCATCGCCGGCTTGCGATAGCTCCAGCGCGGGTCGTCGTCGACCCCGGTGATCACCATCGTCGCATTCGCCTCGAAGACGACGACGCGGCCGTCGCGGTCGAGCGCGAAGTCGATCCCACCGTAGTCGAGCGCGAGCATGCGTGCGATTCGCGTCAGCGCGTCGAGTGCGGCGGCGCCGAGCGTCGCCGGCATGTCGTCGAGGAACGCGCGTTCTTCGTCGCGGAAGGCGGGCTCGTACGCCATCGCCGCGCTGAAGTAGTGGACCTTCCACTGCCGCGCGACCGCGAGGTGCAGCGGATAAAGTGCGCCGTCGATGAAGAGCGCACGGTACTTGCGCCAGTGCCCGTCGTCACGGCGCGTCTCGGCGTACGAGATCGCGAACAAGTCGGGACCCGGAAGTGCGCGCGCGACGTCGGCGAGTGCGGCGGCGTTCGCGACGAGTTCAAAGTGCTCGCCCGTGTGGAATCCCGGGCTGCGCAGGAGCAGCGGGAACGCGTAGCCGTGCTCCACGAGCAACGTGGCGCCGTCCGGCGCGATGAGGTCCGCGCGGCGGAACATGTCGATCGTCGGCGCGACGACGCCGTCGAGCGTGCCGAGGCGGCGTGCATTTGCGACGCGTCCGGTTGCGCGCACCGCCGCCGGATGGTTGATGACCGCGACGCCGTCTTGCGCGAGCGCGCGCTCGACGATCGACAGCGCACGCGCGCAGCGGTCGGCTTCGCCGATCGCGTTCAGGACGACGCCATGCGGCGGAAGCGCGGTCATTTCCGGATACGACTCGGCGATCAGCGTCGCGACCTCGAAGATGCGGTCGTCGAGCAGGTGCTGGATCGGGACGTTCCCGCCGGTCGCGGAGGTCAGCAGCAGCACGCGCACGGGCGGAGCGGCGCCGCGGTAGGGCGCGATCGTCAGCGCGCCGTCGGGAAATGCCTTGCGCCACGCGCGCTCCGCGCCTTCGCGGTCGCCGAGCCGTTCGAGTGATGTTGCCAGCCCGCGGTGCGCCTCGCGCAGGTCGGGATCGAGGTGAAGCGCGTCGCGGAACGCGCTGCTCGCGCGCTCGACGTCGTCCTCGTCGAGCAGCACGTCGCCGAGCTTGACGTGCGGCAGCGCGCGGTGCGGATGCCGCACGACCGCCTCGGCGAAGAAGACGCGCGCGGAGGTTGCATCGCCGGTATTCACGAGCAGCGCGCCGAGGCCGATCATCGCGTCGTAGTTCGCGCGGTCGCGCACCAGCAGGTCGAGGTATGCGCGTTTCGCGTCCTCAACCATTCCCAGCGCTTCGTAGACCTGCGCGCGTTCGAGCCAGAGCGGCGCGGCGGTGTCGTCGCGTTCGAGCGCCGTCTCGATCTCGCGCAGGCGGTTGACGTGCGCGTGCCAGCGCACCGCCCAAGGCCCGACCGTTCGCGTCTCGTCCACCGAAACGCGATCGTACGCGACTGGGCTGAACGTGCGCTGGGACGCATTCTCACGCGACGTTAAGAAAGCGGCGATTCCCGAGGTAGGACTTTTCGGAGGGCCGAACGCGGAGGGCGATGAGCGCTTCTCCCCCTCGCGTCGGGATCGTCATGGGCTCGACGTCCGATCTGGAGACGATGCGGGCGGCTGCTACGACCCTGCAGGAATTGGGCATCCCGTTCGAGCTGCGGGTCGTTTCGGCGCACCGGACGCCGGACTTGATGTTCCGCTACGCGAGCGAGGCGAAGGGGCGCGGGCTGGAGGTCGTCATTGCCGGCGCGGGCGGGGCGGCGCACCTGCCCGGCATGATTGCCACGAAGACGAGTTTGCCGGTGATCGGCGTTCCCGTGCAGTCGAAGGCGCTGAACGGACTCGACTCGCTGCTCTCGATCGCGCAGATGCCGGCCGGTGTCCCCGTTGCGACGATGGCGATCGGTGGGGCGGCGAATGCGGCATTGTTCGCGGCGCGCATCCTTGCGCTGCACGATGCGGACCTAGCACGCCGGCTCGACGAGCGCGTTGCGCGGATCACCGCTGAGGTCGAGGCGATCGAGTTGTGACGACGATCGGGATCCTCGGCGGTGGCCAGCTCGGCCGAATGCTGACGCTCGAAGCGAAGCGGATGGGCTTCCGCGTCGTGACGCTGGAGCCGCTTCCCGACTCGCCCTGCGGCCAGGTCGCCGACGAGCAGATCGTCGCGGCGTACGACGACCTGCGCGCGATCGGCGAACTCGGTGCGCGCAGCGACGTCGTCACGTACGAGTTCGAGAACATCCCGCTCGACTCGGTGCTCGCGCTCGAAACCGACCGGCGCGTCGTTCACCCCGGTTCGACCGCGCTGCGGATCACGCAGGAGCGCATCCTCGAAAAGACGTTCGTGCGCGAGTGCGGGATTCCGACTGCGGACTTCGCGCCGGTCCGTACGCACGACGAACTGGACGCGGCGGAACGCGCGATCGGCTACCCCGGCGTCGTGAAGACGACGCTCGGCGGTTACGACGGCAAGGGCCAGTGGGTCGT
>JAFAMK010000329.1 GCA_019233415.1 Vulcanimicrobiota bacterium | reverse complement strand
GCGGCAACCGAGCTGCAGCTGCAGGGCGCGCGCGGCGCGGTCGAGCGAGGCGTCGTCGGCGATCGCGATCCCGCTCGCGCGCGCGGCTTCACCGACGTTCGGTGCGATGCACGTGACCCCGGCGAAGATTGCGACGTTCTGCGGCTTGGGGTCGGCGACGACGACCGGCGCGCCGAGCGCGGCTTCGACGATCTCGCGGTGCAGCAAGCCCTTCGCGTAGTCGCTCAGCACGACCGCGTCGGCGTCGCGCAGCGCGAACCGGACGGCGTCGACGATGCGCGCGCGGTCGTCGTCGCGCAGCGGCGCGGTCGACTCCCAGTCGGCGCGCACGACCTGCTGGCTGTGCGCGACGACCCGCGTCTTGCGCGTCGTCGGGCGGTCGTGCAGCGTGACGAGCCCGTGCGCGTCGACGCCGAGGTCGTCGAACATCGCGCGCAGCCGCGCGCCTTCGGCGTCGTCGCCGATCCCGCCGACGAACGCGACGTGCGCACCGAGCGCGCGCAAGTTGTTCGCGACGTTCCCCGCGCCGCCGAGCGTGAACGAGTGGTCGCGCACCGCGACGACGGGGACCGGCGCCTCGGGGGAGATGCGCGAGACGTCGCCCCAGATCCACTCGTCGATCATGACGTCGCCGACGACGACGACACGCCGGTTCGTCATGCGCGCGAGCAGCGCCGCGGCGCGCGGCGCGGCGATCAGCTCAGCCACGCTGCACGATCCAGTCCGCCGCTTCGAGCAGCGTCTGTACGCGCAGATCGGGCTCGGGGCCGTCGTACGGATACGGTCCGGGGACGAGAATGCCGGGAACGCCGACGGCGTGCCCGAGCGCGACGTCGCTGCCGCGGTCGCCGACCACCGCGCCGCCGTCGAGGACGAGCGCGTGCTCGTCGAGCGCGCGGTGCACGAGCCCCGGCGCGGGCTTGCGGCAATCGCAGCCGTCATCGTAGTGCGAGCACCAGTACCAGGCGTCGATCGCGACGCCGTAGCCGGCAAGCCGCCGTGCGATCTCGCCGTTCACCGCGCGCACCGCGTCGTCGGCGAAGTAGCCGCGCGCGATCCCCGACTGGTTGGAGACGACGACCGTCGCGTAGCCGTGGTCGCGCAGGACGCGCAGTGCGTCGACGACCGTCGGCAGAATGTCGACCCCGGCGGGATCGCCGAGAAAGCCCTTGTCCTCGATGATCGTCCCGTCGCGGTCGAGGAACACGACCGGACGCTTCACGCGAACAGCAGCTCCTGCTCCACCAGGTCGCAGATGATGTGGCCCATCGTGATGTGTACTTCTTGGACGATCGCGCTGTAGCCGCGCGGTCCGATCAGCACGAGGTCCGCGATCTCGGCGACCGTTCCGCCGCCGTTTCCGGTGAACGCGATCGTCGTCGCGCCCAGCTCCTTCGCACGTCGCAGCCCGGCCACGACGTTCTTCGACGTCCCACTGGTCGTGATGCCGACAACGGCGTCGCCGGGGCTCGCGAGCGCTTCGACCATCCGCGCGAAGACCTGCTCGTAGCCGAAGTCGTTCGCGATCGCGGTGACCGCCGAGCTGTTCACCGTCAGCGCTTCGGACGGCAGCCCGCCGCGCTCGCGCAAGAAGCGCCCGCTGAACTCCGCGGCGAGGTGCTGCGCGTCGGCGGCGCTCCCACCGTTCCCGAACCACAGCACCTTGTTTCCGCTACGGAATGCAAGGGTCAGCGCGGCGACGATCGCCGCGACTTGCTCCGGGTAGCGCGGTTCGTCGAGCAGACCTTTCCGGTCGGCGAGCAGTTCGGCGAAGCTGCGCCGCCCTTCGATCACGGTTCGATCCAAAACAGCTCCTGGCCGAGCGTCACCAGCTCGCCGTTCTCGGGGAGAATCCGCCGCACGACCCCGGTGAACTCCGAGTTGATCTCGTTCATCAGCTTCATCGCTTCGAGGATGCAGACGACGTCGCCGGCCCTGACGTGGTTCCCGACCTCGGTGAACGGCTCGGCCCCCGGCGACGGTGCGAGGTAGAAAACGCCGACCAGCGGCGCCGTGATCGCGCGGAAGTTCTTCGGCATCGCGCCGGCGGTAGCCACGTCGGCGGCGGCTGGCGCCGCAGCGGGCACGGGGCCGGCGAGCGCGCCGGGCGCGGGGACCGCGTAGGCGACTGCCGGGGCGGCGTGGACCGCCGGGTCGCGCCGGACGATCTCGATCTCGGTCTCGCCGGTCCGGACGCGGATCGCGTCCAGGTCGAACTCCGCCGCGATCTCGCCGAGCGCGCGGACGCGCGAGGCTTCGTCCTGCTCCATCACGTCGTCGCTTCGACGAGGGTGCGCGCGACCTCCGCCGCCGGTCCGGCCATCGGGAGCCGCCGGTCCTCGCGGGCCAGCAGGTCCCGCAGGACGATCTCCTCCTTCGCCAGCTCGTCGTCGCCGAGGATCAGCGCCCAGCGGGCGCCGTTCCGGTCGGCGGCCTTGAAGTGGGCGGTCAGCTTGCGGTCCTGCCAGTCGGCGAAGGTCGGCTCTCCGGAGGTCTCGCGCAGCTTGCCGACGACCGGCATGAGGCGGTCGCGGGCGGCATCGCCGAGCGCGATCGCCTGGATGCCGCGCCGGACCGGCGCGTGCTCGCCGGCCAGCTTCTCGACGACCATCAGGAACCGTTCGAGCCCGAGACCGAAACCGACACCGGGGGTCGGCGGGCCGCCCAGCTCCTCGACCAGCCCGTCGTAACGGCCACCGCCGCAGACCGTGCTCTGCGCACCGAGCACCGACGAGACGAACTCGAAGACCGTGCGCGTGTAGTAGTCGAGCCCGCGCACGATGCGCGGGTTGATCGTGTACGCGATCCCGAGCGCGTCGAGGTAACGGCGCAGCGTGTCGAAGTGCGCGCGGCAGTCGTCGCACAAGAGGTCGATCATCAGCGGCGCGGTCTCGACGAACGGCCGGTCCTTCTCGTCCTTCGAGTCGAGGATGCGCAACGGGTTGCGTTCGAGCCGGCGCTGCGAATCGGCGCTGAGCGCGTCGGCGTGCGGGCGGAAGTGGTCGAGCAACGCCGCGCGGTAGCGCGGGCGACACACGGAGTCGCCGACGCTGTTGAGGTTCAGCGCCGCATCGGCGATGCCGTAGCGCGCGAGCAGCAGCGCGGCGATCTGAATGACTTCGGCATCGGCATCCGCGCCCGCGACGCCGAAGCACTCGACGCTGAGCTGATGCGCCTGCCGGTAGCGCCCGGCCTGCGGACGTTCGTAGCGAAAGAACGGGCCGAGCGCGTAGAGCCGCTGCGGACCCTGCGCGAACAGCTTGTGCTCCAGCACCGCGCGCACGATCCCCGCCGTCAGCTCGGGGCGCAGCGTCATGCTGCGATCGCCCTTGTCGGTGAACGTGTACATCTCTTTTTCTACGATGTCGGTCGTCTCGCCGACCCCGCGCGCGAACAGCTCGGTCGCCTCGAAGATCGGCGTGCGAATCTCGCCGTAGCCGAAGCGCCGCGCGATGTCGCGGCAGTCGCCTTCGAGGCGGATCCAATGGGCGGATTCCGGCGGGTAGACGTCGCGGGTCCCGCGGGGAGCACTGATCGGGTTCACGGTCGACCCCCGCCCGTTCGCCGCCCGGCCCCCGTTTGCCCGTTCTCATCGAACCCTTCTGGTACAGAAGAAGGCGAGCGGCTACCATCATCCGCAGTGAACGCTTCGCTCCGGTCCGGACCGCTGGTCAGCGCGGAATCTGCGCTCGACGCCGCTGCGCGCGCGTGGTTCGCCGTGGCCGCGCTCGGGCAACTGCTGTTCGCCGCATACATCCTCGTGCATTACGGCGGCTCGGCGGCGCTCGGTCACGCGGGCCGAGTAAACGCGACGCTGATCCACGGAATCGGCAAAGGCGACCTGATGAACGACGTCGCGATCGTCGTGCACATCGTCCTCGCGTTCGTCATCACCGCCGGCGGCCCGCTGCAGCTCGTGCTCGCTGCTGCGATCGTACCCGGCGGACCGTTTCGCCTCGCGCCGCGAATGCGCGCCCGTGCGATGTGGTGGCACCGCCTGAACGGCCGCGTTTACATCGTCACCGCGATCGTGATCAGCATCGGTGCTCTGTACTTGACCTGGACGCAGAAGCCGTACCTGTTCCACGCCGGCCCCATTGCCACGGCCGCGGCCCTCATCGCGAGCACGCTCAACGGCGTCGGGATCATCGTCTGCGCGGTGCTGACGATGCGCTACGCACGTGCCGGCAAGGTCGAGCTGCACCGGCGCTGGGCGCTGCGCACGTTTCTGCTGGTGAGCGGCGTGTGGTTCATGCGGATCACCTACGGCTTCTGGACAATCGTCACCGCCCGCATCCCGTTCGGCGGCGGCGCGCCCGGCACGACGGGCAGCCTCGACGGCCCGTTCGACATGTTCGTGGACTACTCGCGCATCATCGTCCCGCTGCTCATCCTCGAACTGTACTTCCGCGCGCAGCGCGACGCCGACCCGCAAGCGAAATGGACGACAGCCCGCATCCTCGCCGGCGCAACGCTCGTCGTCGCGGTCGGCATCGTCGGCGCCGCAAAGCTGATGTGGCTCCCGAAAATGCTGCACCCGTAGGGGTGCAGTTTACGTGACGGGCCCCTCCCGCGGCTCCAGCAGCTCGACCGGAATGCCGTTCGGGTCCTCGACGAACGCGATCGCGCGCGTCCCACCCGGCGACTTCTTCGGCTCCTTAACGATCTTCACGCCTTGCGCGCGCAGCTTCTCGATCACGCCCGGCAGATCGCCGTCGACTTCGAGCGCAAGGTGCTCGTAGCGGTTCCCCAGCGCATACGGCGGATGCTCTTCGAGATCGAAGACCAGCTCGATATACGCATCCCAACTCGCCCCAACGAACGCCATATCCGCGTTCCCCGGATAGTGGTGCGGCCCACCCAATAGCTTCAACCCGAGCTTGTTCGTATAGAAGTCGATCGACTCGTCCATATCGTTGACGAAGATCGAGGTATGCAGATAGCGCGGCATAGCCCCGCCGCGCTTCGACCGCACCCCGGCATTTACCGCGCGTCGGCCGGTCGGCCATATTTTTTGACACCGACCCTAGCATGAACCGCTCCGCCACGCCCGAAGCTATCGCACGTCTTCTCGACGTCTGCCCCTCATAGGAGTAGGTTGATGAATTTTTGGTCGAAGCTGCTCGGCCGCGGTCAAGCGAGCACCTCGAAAT
>JAFAMK010000299.1 GCA_019233415.1 Vulcanimicrobiota bacterium | reverse complement strand
TCGCGCCGTTCGGCTGGGAAGCGCCGTTCTCGAACGCGTTCTACGGCTGGGATGCCGCGCTGCGCTATCCCAATCTCGATCACTGTTCATGCTACGACTCTCCGCCACCGTCGTGGTCGGGAAGCCGCTACGCGGCGACTCATGCGTTCGGCCAGCTTGTCGAGCGCTTCGGCCCGCTACTCGCCGAAACGTACCGCGTCGCCGACGTCGCGCTCGCCTATCCCGGCTCGTCGTACCCCGGTGATCCGGCGCGCGGTGAGGCCGCCCTCGAACGATTTCAGGAGCACCTCCGCGCATGCGCGACGCGGGGAACGACGTGCGAGGTCGTCGACCTGGCCTACGCCGGCACGGAGGCGCTCCGCCCATACCACACGCTGGTTGTCGGCGACGACGCAACGCGCCGCAGGCATGCCGCGCTGCTTCGCGCCTTCACGCGCCAAGGAGGTACGCTTGCCACGGATGTACCGGAGGAACATGCGCCCGGAACGTTCCTCCGCGGCGCGGACGCGTCGTTTCTCGTTGCGGTGAACTGGACGGACGTGCCGCAGACGAAGGCAGCGACGCGCGAGCGCTTTGGTAGCGACACGTTCGAAGTCCCCGCATTTGACGTCCCCGCGCGCGCGGGTCGATTGGTTGTGATCGACCTCAACCTGCACCGCCTCAACCCCGCTTTCCCCACCGACGCGCGCGTCACGACGAGTTGCGCGATCGAACGCGTCACCGCGCAGGAGAGTATCGACGGCGCCGCGTTCATCGCGCCGGACGATGCGAGTTGCGAGATTCACGGCACGAGCGCGGGACGATCGTTCGGTAAAACGCTGCCGCCGTTCTCGAGGGCGTATCTCGCTAACGACGGAATGCTCGGTGAATCGCAACGCAACTGCTGCGTCGACCTCCTCGTCTTCGGCGAGAGGCGCGAACGAGCGCAGCTCGCGCCGAGCGCTTCCGTTCCGCTGAACGACCTCCATGCGCCTGCATCCGACGCGACGGAGACGTATCGCGCCGATGTGTTCGACGACGGGGCCCACGACGTCGTCCTGCAGAACGCGCACGCGCGCGCGGTGATCGTGCCGGACGGCGGCGTGCGGGCGGTTGTCTTCGCGCCGCTCTCGCCGCCGAACTGGATGGGAGCAAACGCCTTCGACGCGACCGGTGCGCTTCGCGACGACGTGATGATCGAACCGCCCCCCTCGCTCACCGACCGCATCGCGCGGTACACGCATTCGTACCCGGCTGGGATGTTCAACCGGTCTTACCGCGTCACGCAGAGCGCGGGAAGCGTGCGGTTCGAGGCCGACGTCCCGGACGTCGTGCCGGCAGGCGCGCACTTCGAGCGAATCGTCACGCTCGTCCCGGGGACCACGCGGCTCGTTGTGGACGAGCGCGCGACCTTCCGTCCTGGTTCGGGCGCCGATCGTCAACGCGCCGTCGTCCTGTCCGCACTCGCCAACGTCCCGGACGTATGGGGACACCACACGAGCACGCTCTATGCCGGCGACGTCCCGGTCGAAAGCACCGGAACACTCTCCGCGCCGGGCGGCATTGCCCTCGTTCGGGGAAGCAGCGGTTCGATGTGGGACGTCCTCGCGGTTTCCTGGCGGCCAGGGGACGTCGAGTCCGCGTCGTGGCAGCCGCAGCGCTCGAACGGCACCTTGCGGATGGTCCTGGCGCCCGGCTGGCGGCGGATCACCTATGCGCTCGGGCACGTGGACAGCCGTGAGGAAGCACTGGCCTTCGCGGAGGCGGAGCGGGCCTGGGTGGCCTCGAATCCGGCGACTGGCGGCCGATGACGAGGGGAAGTGGCGAAACGGTATACGCAGTCGCCTCAAAAGCGACCGAGTGAGAGCTCATGTGGGTTCGAGTCCCACCTTCCCCAATGACCGACGTCTCTGATTTTCAGCGCGAGTCGTACCGGATCGACGAACAGATTTGGGACGCGCTCGCCTTACGCAAGGGTGAACGCGCCCTCTTCCTCGGTCTTGCGAACGAGGGAGCTTGGATCGCGCGCGCGGTCGAGATCGGTGTGGACGTCACCGTCCTCGGCGCGAGCGACGCGGCGGCGCCTGTCGCCGAAAAGGCCGGCGCGAGCATCATGCGCGGCAGCGCGACGATGATCCCGGCAAGCGAAGCGGCATACGACGTCGCCGTCGCGATGCACTACCTGCACGAGATCGACCCCGGCTTCCACGCGCAGGTCGTCTCGGAGCTGGCACGCGTCGGGAAGCGCGTCGCGGTCGTCGAGCCGTCGCCACCGGCCGACCAGCTCGGCAAGCGAATCGCCGCGCTGTACGGGCGCGCGAAGCGCGAGGCCGGCCAGTTCGAGAGCTATCAGCCGATCGAGTACTGGCGCAAGCTGCTCGCGATCGTGAAGGCCGACGTCTGGCAGAACCTCTTCACCTTCACGCGCGTCCCGCCGAAACACCAGGTCGCGGAAACTGTCTCGCTGATCCTCGAAGCGATGGCGATCGAGGAGATGCCGCAGGGGTACCTCGACGAGCTGCGCGAGATCGCCGCCCGGCCCGACGCACAGCTTCTGCCGCTCTCGCGCATCGTGCTCGTCGGCACCGCGTCCGGCGAACCGCTGCCGCAGGGCAGCGGCGAGCCGTTCCGCCCCTACATCGCACCGGTCGTCGCCCCAGCCCCCGTCGCGGCCGCGCCCCCGCCTCGGCCACCAGCACCGCCGCCGGAACCGTTCTCGTCGACCTGGCCGGCCGAGGGCTTCGGCTTCGCCGCGCCCGATGACGCCGCGCCACCGACGTTCGCTCCGCCGCCGCCCATGCCGCCCACGCCGGCACCCGTCCCCACACCGGCTGCGGCACCGCCGCCCCCCGCGGCACCACCACCGTCCGTGGCACCGCCGCCAGCAGCGCCACCGCCGCCGGTCAGGCCCGCGCCCGTACCCACGGTCGCCGCACCTCCGCCGCCCGCCGCGCCGGCGCCGTTCGGCGCGCCGTTCGCGCTGCCCGAAGGACCGGACGACGAAGTCCCGTTCGGCGGTGTCGCGTCCGAATCAAAGGGCGGATTCGGCTGGTCTTGGGAGCCGCCCGAAGGCGAGGAAGAACCGCCGCCGGCGTAGGTAGATCAGCGCGCGAAGGCGCGAAACGCGGCGATCTCCGCGCGGACACGCGCGAAAGTGCGCTTGAATTCCGGCGGAACCGGCCCGCACCGAATGATCTCCAACGCGACCGTCGCGCGCGCGAGCAGCGGTTCGACGCTCTCGCTGACAGCGCTGAGCCGCGCAATGTCGTCCTGGCTTTTCCCGACGGCGCGCATGAGCGGCGACTCGCTGTATGCAGCGACCCGATCGCGAATACGATTCATGGCGCGCGCCGCACGCACGAGATGCGCGAGCGCGATCCCGAGGACGACGATCAGGGCGACCAGCGTCGCCAACCAGACGATCGTCGTCGCCGCCACGGCTAGGCCGCGCTCGACCCCGACGACGACGAGCCGGAACTGCCGCTCGACGAACCGGAGCTACTGCTCGACGCGCTGGAGCTGCTCGACGACGAGTCGGAACTGGTCGAGGACGAGTCGGAAGAGCCGGACGACTTGCGCGAGTCGGTCACGTAGAAGCCCGAGCCCTTGAAGACGATTCCGGCGGGGTTGAACACGCGCGCGAGCGCGCCGCCGCAGGCAGGGCACGTTCCGTCATAGACTTCACGGAAGCCGTGGCGGACTTCGGTGACCGTCGAGCACGCGCGGCACTGGTAATCGTAGAGCGGCAACAGGATCTCCGGGAGGCGAAAGCTTCTCTCGTCTCAGTCTACTCGACTTAGCAGACCACGTCAACGAGTGCTAGAAGTCGGCGAGCATCGCCTCCGGGTCGCGATCGAACTCGCACAGCCCCTTGAAGTGGATGAGCGAATCGTTGAGCGCAACGTCGAGCTTGCGCCGACGCGTCAGGCGGTCGACGAGTTTGCCCAGGAACCCGCCGTAGGTTGGGTAGTCGACCCGGACGACGAGCTTCGACCGCTCGGACTTCTGCTCGATCCGTATGTCGATGCGGCGGCGGACCGAGTACGCGCCGACGAGCGAGAGCTGGTGTCCCGGGATGAAGCGGTCGACTTCGAACAGCTCCTCGTCGTCGCCGGGGATGAACGAGCGGATCGCCACTTCGCTTCCCGGCCCGAGCGGTTCGGACGGGTCGACGCGGCGCGCACTACGCAGGAACGAGAGCCACACCGGCCATTTCTCCACCTCGCAGACGAGGTCGAAGGCGGTACGCGCGGGCGAGGCGAGGTCCTGGCAGCGGTGAAGCGCCCGCGGTCCCGGCCGGTCAAGCGACACGGACGGCATTGCCATGGACGCCGGTATTCGCGCGGGATAGGCCCAAGCCCTGCCACCGACCACAAGATATTGTGCACCCCCTCCACACGACCTACTAGGCATTGTGGAAGACCTGGGGATGCGGCGGACTAGCTGCGCCGCTCCGGAACGGGGACGGCCCCGTCCCCGACGCCCCGGGCAAAGGCGACCAGCGTTGCGATTCCCGTCGGAATCGCCCCCTCGTCGAGCCGGAACTGCGGACTGTGGCCGGAGTGAACGCTCCCGACGGCTTCGTTGTAGATCCCAAGCCGCACCATCACGCCGGGCACGCGCTTCGCGAAATACGCGAAGTCCTCGCCCCCCATCGTCGGCGCCGGCCGCTCGACGACGAACCCGTTCGCGCGCGTATATGCGGCGAACGACTCCGCCAATTCCGTATCGTTGACGACCGGCGGATAACCGTACAACATGTCGAGCTGCGCATACGCGCCGTACGCCGCCGCGACGCCGTCGACGATGCGGCGCAGCTTCGCTTCGGCCTGATCGCGAATCGCCGGATCGTGCGTGCGCACCGTCCCGGTCATCTTCACGCGATCCGCGATGACGTTGTTCCGGTACCCGCCCTCGATCGTGCCGATCGTGACGACCATCGACGCGAGCGGATCGGTCTCGCGCGCAACGACGTTCTGCAGCGCAAGAATCGTCGCCGCCGCGCACGGAATCACGTCGACCGCCTTGTGCGGATACGCGCCGTGCCCGCCCTTCCCGCGAATCGTCACATGAAACTCGTCCGCCGCCGCATTGACCGGCCCCGGCGTAATCCCGATCTCCCCCGTCGGCAAACGCGGATCGACGTGCAGCATCGTCACGGCCTCGACGCGCGGATCGTCGAGCGCACCCTCGTCGATCATCGGCTGCGCACCGCCCGGCCCTTCCTCCGCCGGCTGAAACAGCAGCACCGCCGTCCCGTGAAACGACTCGCGCGACTCCTGCAATACCCGCGCCGCACCGAGCAGCATCGCCGTATGCGCATCGTGCCCGCACGCATGCATCTTCCCGGCAACCTCGGACGCGCATACCTCGCCCGAGTCCTCGGTAATCGGCAGCGCATCCATATCCGCCCGAAGCCCACTGACACGCCCCGGCAACGCCCCCCACACGATCCCGACGACCCCAGTCTTCGCCAGCCGCCGATGCTCGATCCCCAGCGCATCAAGCTCGCGCTCGACGATCGCCTGCGTATTGTGCTCCTCGAACCCCAATTCCGGATGCCGATGAATCTCCCGCCGAACAGCAACAGCACGTTCAACAGCCGAAGCAGGCATCACCATGGTCATCCCATTCGGTCCATCACGTAGTCCGCGATGTCCTGCGAACATCGAGAAACACTGCGTCGTAACGACGTGTCAGAGTTCGTCGCCTTTGCGCGGCGCGTTCCCGATGCCCGCGCGATCGAGAATCGCGAGCGCCTCGGCCAGATCGCCGCGCGCGGCGCGCTCGCGAAAATAGCGCTCCGTGCGAAGCGCCGACACCTTCTCGGCGATCGCGACGTTGACGAACTGGTTGAGCGCGACACCGTCTGCTTCCGCGGCTTTACGGGCCTCTTCGAGCAGCGAGGGTTGGACGCGCAGGGCAAAGTTGCTCTTTCTCACGATTGCTTCTCCAGTTCGGCGAGCGCTTCGCGCGGGGTCATGACCGCGATCCCGAAGCGTGCGGCTCCAGCAAAGTCGCGCCGGTTGAACGTTACGAGTGCATCCGCCTCTCCGTTGACGGCGGCTTCGAGAACCATGTCGTCGTCCGGGTCCTTGAGCAGTGGCCGCCACAGGAAGGCCAACCAGACGGGCTCGGCAACCATGGCGACAGCATCAAGCAATGTCGTTACGTCGTCGACCGAGAGATGGGAGGCGGTCAGGTGCTCGTCACGTGTAAGGACGGCTTGGTATTCAATCATCAGCGGAACGGAAACGAGGGGAAGGTAGCGGTGTTCGAGCCCGGCACGCAGGAGCTGGTGCGAGGCGCCTGTGTTGCTGCGGATCGCTGCCACGAGGACGTCGGTATCGAGAACGAGCCGCACGCCTCGATTTTACGATATTGCATGCGATATTGCAATATCGTCCCAAGCCTCCTTGCTGCGCACAGAAGCCCTACCGGATACCGGCGCGCTTCTTCGTCTTGATTGGCGCTTCGTTCAGCTGCGATAGCGCAGGAAGGCCGGGACTTCGATGTCGTCCATGTTGACGGGGGAGACTTTGTCGAACTCCATTACTTGGCCGAGGGCGCCAGCGGTTGTCGCGCGGTGAGGGCGGGCGCCGAAGCCGGCGGCGAGGACCGTGACGCGGACTTTGCCTTGGAGATTCGGGTCGACCGAGGCGCCGAAGATGATTTGGGCTTCGCTGTCGACGGCGCGCGCGATCATTTCGGCGGCTTCGTTGACTTCGTACATCGAGAGATCGAGGCCGCCGGTGATGTTGAAGATCACGCCGCGGGCGCCTTCGATCGTCGTCTCGAGCAGCGGTGAGGCGATTGCCTTTTGCGCGGCGTCGGCGGCGCGGTGCTCGCCTGTGCCTTCGCCGATGCCCATCATCGCGGAGCCGGCGTCGGTCATGATCGTCTTGACGTCGGCGAAGTCGAGGTTGATGAGCCCCGGCTGCGTGATGAGGTCGCTGATGCCCTGGATGCCCTGGCGCAGCACGTCGTCGGCGTAGGCGAACGCTTCGTTGAGCGGCGTGCGCTTCTCGATGATCTGCAGGATGCGCTCGTTCGGGATCGTGATCAGTGTGTCGACCTTGGCTTCGAGGTCTGCGATCCCGCGCTCCGCGGCCTGCATGCGCTTGCGGCCTTCGAACGCGAACGGTTTCGTAACGACCGCGACCGTCAGAGCGCCGGATTCGCGCGCCAGTTCTGCAACGACGGGCGCCGCGCCGGTGCCGGTGCCGCCGCCCATGCCGGCGGTGATGAAGACCAAGTCGGCGCCGTCGAGCACCATCGCGAGGTCTTCACGCGACTCGTCGGCGGCTTCACGCCCGATGTTCGGGTTGGCGCCGGCGCCGAGGCCGCGCGTCAGGCCGCTCCCGATCTGCACCGTGTTGTTCGTCTTGCTGTTGCGCAGCGCTTGAACGTCGGTGTTCACCGAGAAGAAGTCGACACCCGAGAGCCCGGCGTCGATCATGCGGTTGACCGCGTTGCAGCCGCCGCCGCCGAGTCCGACCACCTTGATGGTCGCCGCATGTTCGGGCACGAACCGTTTTGCATCAGCCATTGTCGTCGATTCCTCTTCCGGGAAGAGTGGGAGCAACGCTCAGTTCCAGAGCGAGGACCACCAGGTCCACAATTTCGCCAGCATACCGCCGCCCTGGCCGTTCAGGTGCGGCGCCTGTTCGCCGCGCGGGCCGAACAGCACCAGGCCGACCGCCGTCGCGTATTCGGGCTGTTTCACCGCGTCGGTCAGCCCCGCGATCGTCGAGGGGACGCCGATGCGCACCGGCAAGCCGAAGACGTCGGCGGCG
Source organism: Vulcanimicrobiota bacterium (assembly GCA_019233415.1). GTDB lineage: Bacteria > Vulcanimicrobiota > Vulcanimicrobiia > Vulcanimicrobiales > Vulcanimicrobiaceae > Vulcanimicrobium. Next base: position 1,656 of record JAFAMK010000299.1, on the reverse strand, counting down.
GTCGTCTCGATTCCGCGCAGATGCGCGCCACCCCCGGTGAGGACGACCTCGCTGAGCACTTGATCGCGCGGGATACGCTCGATGATGTTCGCCTTGGCGAGCCGAAAGATTTCGAGCACGCGCGGGATGACGATCGCGCGCAGCTGCGACGAGGTGACCTCGCGCGTGCTGCGGCCGTCGAGCGTCTTGACTTGAAAGACTTGATCGGCTTCGTCGGAGCGCACGAGCCCCGAGCCGTACGTGCGCTTGACGTGTTCCGCTTCGGCGGTCGTCGTCTTGAGGCCGAGCGCGATGTCGTTGGTGAGAATGTTGCCGCCGACCGGGATCGTCGCGCTGTGCAGCACGCCGCCGTCGGCGTAGACCGCGATGTCGGTCGTGCCGCCGCCGATGTCGAGCAGCACGACGCCGACCTGCTTCTCCTCGGGGAGAAGCGTCGCGGCCGACGACGCGAGCGGTTCGAAGACGATCCCCGCCGGTTCGAGTCCCGCGCGGTGCACGCACTTGAGCACGTTCGAGATGAACGTCGACCCGCCGGTGACGATGTGCGTGTCGACCTCGAGCCGTCCGCCGCTCATCCCGACCGGATCGGTTACGCCGTCCTGCCCGTCGATCGTGTAGTGCCGCGGGAGAGCGTGGATGATCTGGCGGTCAGCGGCGAGGTTGATGATCTTCGACGCGTCGACGACGCGCTTGACGTCGGCGCCGATCACCTCGCGGTCCTCGCCGGTCACCGCGACGACGCCGTGGTTGTTCGTCGACTGCATGTGCTCGCCGGTCACGCCGACGTAGACGTGCGAGACGTGGACCCCCGCCATCCGCTCGGCCTTTTCGGTCGCCTGCTCGATCGCGTGAACGGTCGCCTCGAGGTCGGTCACGACCCCCTTGCGCATCCCCGACGACGGTGCCTCGCCGATCCCGATGATCTCCAGCCCCTCGGGCCCCGATGCTGCGACGACGGCACACGTCTTCGTCGTGCCGATGTCCAGGCCGGCGATCGTCTCGCCCCTAGCCATCCGTCCTCGCCATCACTTGCACCACGATATATTGGGGGTGCGGCTGGGATCACCTACCACATAATCCACACGTCGCCCACAGTTTCCCTCCACATGGCCGGTGGACGCCCCTCGGCTCAGCGGAATTCGACGGTCGGGGTTCGGGGGGCGCGCAGGTCGATCGCGCGGACCGGGCGCTTGGTTCCGATGCCGGCTCGGACCGGGCCGACCAAGGCGGCTTTCTGGGCGAGGTCGGCGTCTTCGCCGAAGCGCAGGGTCACGCCGCTGGCGTCGACCGCTTCGAGCCCGCCCCAGCGGTCGCGGCGGAGACCACGCACGGTGAGGTTCGCATCGGCGAGCGTCCGCGCATCGGCGAGCAGCTGCGCGACGTCGGGATCCGCGACCGTTGCGCCGGGCACGGGAAGACGCCCCGTGCCGGCGTCGATCCGCGGCGCGGTCGGCGTGGCGCAGCCGGTTTGCAGCACGCGGGCGCTCGCGTCGATCGTGACCTCGGCGCCGCCGCCGCCGCGCACGCACGCCGACGGGCGGCGCACGGTGACGGTCAGGTCGACATACGGTGACGGAAACTGTCCGCGCGCGATCGTGGCGCGGTCGACGTACGGAATCGCTTCGATGCGGCGCGCCATCGCGTGCGTGTCGAGCA
>JAFAMK010000455.1 GCA_019233415.1 Vulcanimicrobiota bacterium | reverse complement strand
GCGTGAGCCCTCGGTCGTCGCGAAGGACGTCCGCTCGAACAAGACGCTTGCTGTCGGCGAAGAGGCGCGGCAGATGCTCGGCAAGACGCCGAGCAACATTCAAGCGATCCGTCCGTTGCGCGACGGGGTCATCGCCGACTTCGAAGTGACCGAAGCGATGCTCGGCTACTTCATCAAGAAGGTCACGCGGCAGCGCTCGTTCTTCTCGACGCTCTTCCGGCCCAAGCCGTCGGTCGTCATCTGCGTCCCCGCCGAAATCACCTCGGTCGAGGAGCGCGCGGTGCGCGACGCCGCCAAGCTTGCCGGCGCGAAGTCGGTCGACATCATCGAAGAGCCGATGGCCGCCGCGATCGGCGCCGGCTTGCCGATCGACGGGCCCTCGGGGAACATGGTCGTCGACATCGGCGGCGGCACGACCGACGTCGCGGTGATCTCGCTCGGCGGGATCGTCGTCTCGCAGTCGATTCGCGTCGCCGGCAACAAGCTCGACGAGGCGATCATCCGCCACATTCGCCGCGTCTACAACCTGATGATCGGCGAACGAACGGCCGAGGAGATCAAAATCAAGATCGGCTCCGCGTACCGGCTCGAACAAGAGCTGGCGATGGAGATTCGCGGTCGCGACCTGATCAACGGGCTGCCCAAGACCGTGAAGATCACCTCGGAAGAAGTGCGCGAGGCGCTCTCCGAGCCGGTGCAGGCGATCGTCGAAGCGGTCAAGGCCGTGCTCGAAAAAACGCCGCCCGAACTGGCCGCGGACATCATCGACCGCGGCGTCATCCTGACCGGCGGGGGCGCGCTGTTGCGCGGTCTCGATACGCTGCTCGGCGAGGTCACCGGGATCCCCGTCATCGTCGCCGACGACCCGATGTCGTGCGTCGCGATCGGGACCGGTCAGCGCGTCGGCTACGCCGGCTCGCTGAACAACGGCTGACGCGCGACAGATTTCGTCCACGAGAACGTTCTCACCGATATGACCGCCCGCCACCGGCTCCTGCGACTCGCCGTTCCGCTCGGCCTCGCGCTGCTTTGCGGGACGGCCGCGCTCGCCGCCGCGCCGTCCGACGGCGGTGCGGGCGGCCTCTCGACGCCTGACTACAAGATCGAGACCGACGAGACGCACTGGAACTTCAACAGCGGCGACTTCACGATGCCCCACCGCGTGCGCTTCTACCGGCCCGGGACCGACGCGGTCGGCGACAAGGCGAACGGCAACTCGAAGCGTGGCACTGCGACGCTGATCGGCAACGTCACCGTTCACGACAGCGGAAACGCCGTCGAAGCCGGCGACGCCGCGTACAACGGCTCGGGCCCGGCGACGCTGACCTGCGACCAGCTCGACATCGACTCGAAATCGCGTCTCTACACCGCGACGGGCAACGTGCACTTCGCGCAGGGAACGCGCACCGGCATCGCCGAGAAGGCGGTGCTCAACCGCGGCACCGGCACGCTGCACCTCGAAGGCGACGTGAAGCTGACCGACAATGGTTCGACGCTCTCGGCGCAAACGGTCGACTACAACCTCAACACGAAGGACGCCGAAGTTCACGGCGGCCCGGCCGTGATGACGCAGCCCGCGAATCGCCCGCCGGCAACGCCGGCGCCACCGGCGAGGTCGCGGACCCCGGCGCCGAAGCCGCGCCGCACGCCGTAGCGCCGATGCGCGCCGCCGTCCGCTCGCTGCTCGGACTCGCGCTCGCCGCCACGTGCGCGAGCGCCGCCGTCGCCGCCCCCACGCCGTCGCCCGCACCGGCGATGCCGTCGCTTCAGACGCCGGACTACCGTGTGGAGACGGATACGATCACGTACAAGGGCAACGGCGACTTCACGATGCCGAACAAGGTGACGTTCTCGCGCCCCGGGAGCGACGGGACCGCCGACCGTGCCGAGGGGAACGACAAGCGCGGGACGGTGACGCTCTTCGGCAACGTCGTGATCCACGACAACGGCAACGCGCCGGAGGCCGACTCGAACGACGAGTACGCGAAGGGCGGCCCATCGACGCTGACCTGCGACCAGCTCGACGTCGACTCCAAGGCCAAGATCTACACGGCGATCGGCCACGTCCACTTCGAGCAGGGCACGCGCAAAGCCGACGCCGAGCGCGGCGTGCTCAACCGCGGCACGGGGATGCTGCGGCTCGAAGGCAACGTGAAGACGCTGGACGGCGACTCGTCGCTGAGCGGCGACACGGTCGAGTACAACCTGACCACGAAGCACTTCGAAGCGGTCGGGAAGCCGGTGCTGATCAAACAGCCGGTCCCGACGGCCGCGCCCGGCACCGCCTCGCCGACACCGAAGCCGAAGAAGCGCCGG
>JAFAMK010000275.1 GCA_019233415.1 Vulcanimicrobiota bacterium | reverse complement strand
TCGAGCGCCGCATCGCGCTCGCCTACGTCGTCGCCCCGACGATCGAGAACGGCGCGGTCCTCGAACTGCAAGCTGCCCTCGCCAGCAACGAGACCGAGGTCATCGGCTCGAACCTCGTCCGCCTGACCGCGGTCAGCGCGCCGCAGCTCGAAAACCCCGACACCGTCGCATCGCTCGAGGCGGTCCGCGTCGCGGAGCCGGGCGAAGAGATTGCCGCGACCGCGCGCGTGCGGAACGACGGCCACGCGACCGCGCATGACGTCCTCGTCGTCCTGCCGGTCCCCGCGCACACGACGTACGTCGCCGGCAGCGCCCGCATCGACGGCCGCGAGGTCGTGATCGACGAGCGCGGCGGCGACCCGTTCGGCTTCGGCAACGCAACGATCGCGACGCCCGCACTCGCCGCCGGCGCGACGCTGGTCGTCGAGTACCGCGCGCGCATCGACGCGCCGCTCGACGACAACACGCGCATCGTCCTGGGCGGCGCAGTCGCATCGAGCGAGACGGCCGAGTTCGAGCTGGCGCGCGCCGAGCTGACCGTCCGCAGCGCGAGCCGCTTCGACACCGACGCGACGCGCCTCGCGATCGACGCGCCGAGCGAAGTCGAACCGGGCCGCCGCGTGCGCGTCGGCCTGATCGCCGAAAACGCGGGAACCTGCGCGGCCGACGACGTCAACGTCCGCCTCTCGCTCCCCGACGGACTGCGCTACGCCACGGGCTCGCGTGTCGTCGACGGCCGCACCGTCAGCGAAAACGATCCGCCCGGCGCGTTCGTCTTCCCACGAATCGACGCCGGCCACCGCATCGAAGCTGCGATCGACGCCTACGTCGTCTCGCCGGCGGTGGACGGAACGCCGCTCCCGATCACCGGCTCGCTGCGCTGGGGCACCGGCTCGCGCACGTTCGAGCGCAGCCTGACCGTTCGTTCGTCGCCGCGCTTCCTCGAAACGCGCAACACCGTCACCCTCGACGGACCAGCGCAAGTCGCGCCGGGCGGCGAAGTCCGCGCGACGCTCCGCATCGCAAACGACGGCACCGCCCAGGCGACCGGCGTCCGCATCGTCATCGACGCCGACGCGTCGCTGCAGTCGATCCGCTACGCCGACGATGGCGGCGAAGCGCGCGTCCAGCCCGGTGGCATCGACGTCGGAACGCTCCCACCCGGCGCCGGCCGCACCTTCACGCTGCTCGGCACCGTCGCGTCGCCGATCGCCGACCGCGCCGCGATCCGCCTTCGCGCCCGCCTCGACAACGACCAGACCGCGCCCGTCGCCCTCGGTCAAATCGACCTCGTCGTCCGCTCGCGTCCGCGCTTCGCCCCGACGACGTCCGGCCTGTCGTATCCCGCCGGCGACCCGTTGCGCCCGAGCGCCCACGGCGACGTCCACATCGTCCTCCTCAACGAGGGCACCGACGTCGCGCGCGACGTGCGCCTCCAACTCGACGTCACCGCCGACGCGCGCATCGAAAGCGTCGACGGCGCGACGCGCGTCGGCACCGCGCTGCTGTTCGGCGACGTCCAACCCGGCGCACGCGCTGAAGCGACGGTTCGCCTGCGCCTCGCGCGCCTCGTTGCACGCGGCACCGTCGTCACGGTAAACGGCCGCCTCGAAGCCGTCGGCCTGCTCCCGCTGGCACTCCCGCCGGTCACGATCCCGACCGTCGCCGAACCGCGCTTCGACGAAGGCGCGTCGCTGCGGCTGCAGCCCTCGGAAACAGTCGACGCCGGCGAACCGCTCTTCGCGCGCCTCAACGTGCGCAACACCGGCGACGGCGCGGCAAGCCGCCTCGCCGTGCGCGCGCAACTCCCGGCGCACACGGCGTACCTGCCCGGCTCGACCCTCGTCAACGACGTCCCGCTGCTCGACGTCGATGGCGGCTCCGTGCTCTGGTCGAAGAGCGGCCTCGTCCTCGAAGACGTCGACCCCGGCGTAGAAATCACGGTTCGCTTCGGCACCGTCGTCAACACCCCACTCGCCGCCGGCACGCTGATCGACGCGCAAGCCGACCTCACCTGGGACGGCGGCGGCACGCTCACGGTGGCGTCAGCCCCAGTCCGCGTCCGCTCGACGCCCGCGTTTGCGGTGCGCGCGAGCGGTCTGCCGTTCTCGGTTTCGGGCATCGCGCCGCGCACGGTCGACGTTCTGCACGACATCGCCGAACAACGCCGCGCCGCTGCAGCCCATTTCCCGTCGCCGCCAGTCGCGCTGCCACCGGCGCCCCCGATCCCGCCCACCGCACCGCAAGCAGCACAGACGGCAACGCCGCCGCCCGCTGCGCAAACGGTGCCGACCGTTGCAGAGACGGTGTCGCCGACAACGGTGCCGTCCGAACGCGCAGCGTTCCGCTACGACGAAGAAGCGATCGAAGCACGTTTCCGCCCCGCGCCACCGGAGCCGGCCGCCCCGACCGAACACGCTGCGGAAACCGCGATCCCCGCCGAACCGGCAATGCCGGACGCCGACGTCGCCGCCGGCGCAGTTGCCGCGCTGCCACACGAACCCGAACGCGTTGACGACGTCGCGCACGCCGCCACCGAAGGCGCAGCCGTCGCATCGGGCACGCCGGTCGTTCCGGCTGCCCCGGGTGCGGAAGCTGCACCGGCCGCTGCTACCGCAGAGAACGCACCGATTGACGCGTCGGCTGCAGAAGTACCTCCGGAAGTCGTGACCGCACCGGAGCCTGCGCGGCCCGCGCAACGTGCGCGCCTCGTCTTCGCACGCGATGCGCTCGAACGTGCACTTGGATTCTTGGAGCAGTCCGACTACGGTGGGTTGGTCACGCATCTGTTTGCGATCCGGACGTTGCTGCCGACCGCGTTCGTCGGACTCAATGGCGAGGTTTCCGGCAAGCTCGCTGCCGAGCGCGAGTCGCTGCGCGGCGTGGTGGATCGGCTGTTCATCAAGCTGCGGATGCCGCGCTATGCGCTGACCGCGAAGGACCTCGAAGACCGCGCCAGCCGTTCCGCGCTGATCGAACTCGTGCG
>JAFAMK010000280.1 GCA_019233415.1 Vulcanimicrobiota bacterium | reverse complement strand
GATCGAGAACGCACGCGCGGACCTCTTGCCCGCGACGCCGACGTTCTTGAACCTCGTGCTCGCGGCGGGAACGTACCGCCGGTACGCGCTCGACTCCGTCACGCTGATCACCTACGGCACCGAGGTGATGCCGGAAGCGACGCTGGCGAAGCTGCGCGAGGCGTTTCCGAAGGCGCAGCTCAAGCAGACCTACGGGCTCTCGGAACTCGGCGTGCTGCACAGCAAGTCCGAGAGCGATGGCTCGCTGTGGATGAAGATCGGCGGCGACGGGTTCGAGGTGAAGGTCCTCGACGGTCAGCTCTGGGTGCGCGCCGGCTCGAACATGGTCGGCTATCTCAACGCGCCGCAGCCGTTCGACGACGAGGGCTGGATGTGCACCGGCGACGACGTCGAGGTGCGCGGCGAGTATGTTCTCATCAAGGGCCGGCGCTCGGAGATGATCAACGTCGGCGGCCAGAAAGTCTTTCCGGCCGAGGTCGAGACGCTGCTGCTCGACGATCCGAACGTCGCCGAGGCGACCGTCTACGGCGTGAAGCATCCGCTGATGGGGCAGGTTCCGCACGCGCGCATCTCCGTGCACGAGCCGGAGGAGCAGCGCGCGCTCGTCGAGCGATTGCGGCGCTTGTGCGCCGACGGGCTCGCGCGCTACAAGATCCCGCAGAAGTTCACGGTCATCGCGCCCGACGACCAGGTCAGCGAACGGTTCAAGAAGGTCCGCCGGATCGACGGTGCCTGAGTACGCGCCGACGCTCGGCGCGCTGACGATCCGCGACGGCACGCGCGCGGACCGCGACGCGGTCGCCGACCTGTTCGAACGCGCCGAGCCCGAGATTCCACTGACCCGGGCGGCGTTCGGCGACATGTGGGAGTGGCTGCACTGGGGAAACCCGGTGCGGCCGAGCGACGTGCTCGTCGGCGCCGATGCCGACGGGACCTTGGATGGTCACGTCGCGATGCTGCCGGTGATGTTCCGTGCCGGCGGCGAACCGCTGCTTGCGGGCTGGCCGTGCGAGCTGATGGTCGACGAGCACCAGCGCAAGAGTTTGCTCTATCCGGCGCTCGTGCAGAAGCTGCTGCGTCTCTGCACGACGCACGGCTACGCGTTCGCGTACGCGCTGATCAACCGCCCGCGCGTGCTGAAGGCGAACATCGCGCTCGGGCTGCGGCCGCTCGGCGAGGTCCCGGTTTGGGCTCGGCCGTACCGGCCGTCGTCGATCGCGCACGAGATGCTCGGCGGCGCGCGCGGCCGCGCAGCTGCGTTGCTCGCTGCGCCGGCGAACGTTGTTTGCGGGATGCTCGGACCGCGCGTTCCGCGCGGGATCGCGCTCCAGGAGGTCACGCGCTTCGATACGGAGATCGAGCCGCTGTTCGCGACGACGCTGCACGCGGCGTACCGCTACGTCGCCGAGCGGACCGCGGCGTCGCTGAACTGGCGCTTCTTCGGGCTGCCGGCGCGCGGCTATCGCGCGTTCGTCGCGCGCAGCGGCGGCCGGATCGCGGGCTACGTCGCGTTCCGCACGATGCCGATGCGGGCGTTCACGGCGCTCGGAATCGCGGACCTCTGGCACGATCCGGCCGTCCCCGCCGCGGGCACGGCGCTCTTGGCCGCCGTCGACCGCGCGGCGCGCGAGGAGCAGGTCGATCTCGCCGCCTGCCTAATGCCCCGCGGTTCCCCGATGGCCTCTTTGCTGCGCAGACACTGGTTTTTCGCGAGCCCCGAGAGCTTCACGCTGACGGTCTATCAACCGCGCCGCGACCTCCCGTACGGCGCGAGCACGCTCGCCGACTGGCACCCGACCTGGTACGACCATGACTACGTCTGACGCGTCGCTCGGTCGCATCACCGGCGCGTACCCCGCGCTCGGCGCGCTCGTGCGCGACGTGCTCGACCGCTGGCCGGCGCACGAGCCGTACCTGCGCCGCAGCCTCGGCGCGCACGACGATGACGTGCTCGCGGTGGTCGACGGCGCCGCGGCGCAGGTCGCGCGGCTGATCGGCGACCAGACCGACACGTTCTGCGAGCACTACCGCTGGATGTGCGACGTCTTCAACAAGGAGACGCTGCACTTTCTGCGGACCGGCGCGTACCGCTGCAAGACGTTCGCCGAGGCGAACGCACAGGTCTATTCAAACGCGCCGTTCATGGAGAAGTACATGAACGGGCTGCTCGTCTCGCAGGCGCTGTGGTCGAACCACGCGCGCGCGGTCTACGGGTACACGCGCCGCTTCATGCCCACGCTACGCCCCGGCGCGGACTATCTCGAAGTCGGGCCGGGTCACGGGCTCTTCCTCGCGCGCGCCGCCGACGACGCGAACGTCGCGAGCGTGACCGCGTGGGACGTGAGCCCGGAGAGCCTGCGCCAGACCGCCGAGGCGCTCGCGCGGCTCGGCGTGACGCGCGAGATCGCGCTCGTGCAGCGCGACGTGACGAGCGCGGGCGGCGACGAGCGCTTCGACGCGATCGTCATCTCCGAAGTGCTCGAACACCTCGAAGAACCGCGGCCCGCGCTGACCGCGCTCGCGCGCCATCTGCGCCCGGGCGGCCGCATCTTCGTCAACGTCCCGATCAACAGCCCGGCGCCCGACCACATCTACCTGCTCCGCACACCCGACGAGGCCGCGGCGCTGGTCGGGTCCGCGGGGCTGCGCATCGTCGACCGCTCGGCCGAGCCGATGTCGGGCTACACGCTCGACGAAGCGATGGCCGCGCGCGGGACCGTGAGCTGCCTGTTCGTCGCGGAGCCCGCGGCGTGAACGCGTACGGCGACCTCGACCTGCACGTGCTGACGAACGGCGCGTTCGCGCAGCACACGTACGTCGTCGAGCACCGGCCGACGCGCGCGGCGCTGGTGATCGATCCCGGCCGCGACACCACCGCGCTCGTCCTCGACCGCGTCGCGGGCGGGCTGCGCGTCGAGCGCGTCCTGCTCACGCACGGCCATTTCGACCACGTGGGCGGCGTGCAGGTGCTGTGTGAGGCGCTCGGCATGCGCGCCGACGCGCACGAGGGCGACCGGCGGCTGATCCGCCAGGCGCAGCTCTACAGCGCGCGCTGGGAGAAGACGCTCGTCCCGGTCCCGAAGCGCGTCGACTACTTCGCCGGCGCGCCGCGCTGGGCGTGGTCGGGCGGCGAGATCGCGACGCTCGAAGGCCCCGGCCACACCGACGGCAGCGTCGTCTACGTCGTCGGACCGCTCGCGTTCACCGGCGACACGATCTTCCACCGCAAGGTCGGCCCGGCGTTCTACCCCGGCGGCAACCGTGACGTGCTGCTGGTGACGGTCGAGCGGCTGCTCGCGGCGCTCCCGCCCGAAACGACGCTCTTCGCCGGCCACGGGCGGCCGTGGACCGTCGCGGCGGCGCGCGCGTGGTGGGCCGAGAGCGGCGGCGCGCCCGAGACGTTCGACATCTACCAGGAGCAGGGGGAATCCCGGTCCGCGGGCGCCCAACTGGAGCGCGATGCTTAGCGAAGAACGGATCGTGGCCCTGATGCAGGACTGCGCGACCGAGCTCCACCGCGGAAAGATCTTCGAGACCGCGCTCGACGTGCGCCCGGAAACGATCCTGCTCGGCGCCGACTCGCCGCTCGACTCGATCGGGTTCGTGACGTTCGTCGCCGAGGTCGAGAACCGCATCAACGACGAGACCGGCAAAGACCTGAGCATCTCGCTGATGGAAGTCGAAGGCCTCGACGAAAACAACCCGCACATGACGGCGGGGAAGCTCGCCGCGTACATCGCGCGCGAACTCGCCGCCGCCTGAGGGCGCCGCGCTGCCGATCGAAGTCTTGATGGTCACCGGGACGAGCCGGGGCGTCGGGCGCGGCCTCGCCGAGCACTACGCGAACCGTGGCATGACGGTCGTCGGCTGCAGCCGCGGCGAGGCGACGTTCGAGCACCCGAACTACCACCACGCGCAGGTCGACGTGACCGACGAGAAGGCCGTGCGCGAGTGGGTGCGCGGGGCGAAGAAGGCGCACGGCGCGCTCGACGCGGTGATCGCCAACGTCGGGATGGTGCGCTCGGCGCTGCTGATGCCGGTCACCGCGCCTGCGCTGGTCCGCGAGTTCGTCGACTCGATCGTGATGGCGACCTACAACGTCTGCTATGAGGTCGCCAAGGTGATGATCCCGCAGCGCCGCGGGCGAATCGTCACGCTCGCCTCGACGATGACCGCGCTGCACGAGCCCGGCACGGTCGCCTATTCCGGCGCGAAGAGCGCGGTCATTTCGATGACGAAGGTGATGGCGCGCGAGCTGGTCAGCTTCGGGATCACCTGCAACGTTCTCTCGCCCTCGTTGGTCGTCACCGATGCGTCGAGCCGTCTCGGCGACGAATGGAAAGCGCGGATGCTG
>JAFAMK010000102.1 GCA_019233415.1 Vulcanimicrobiota bacterium | reverse complement strand
GTGACGCCTGCATCTCGGCCGGTATGGACGACTACCTGGCAAAGCCGGTCAAGCTCGCCAACCTGCGGACGATGATCGAGCGCTGGGCAAGACGGGGTGCGACCTTCTAGGCTGGGCAACGAGGCCCGGGCAGGATGCCTGGGCCTCGCAACCTACGCGTACACGCCGCGCAACTTCAGCGTCTTCACGACCCGGTCGATCGCAATCATGTACGCCGCAGTGCGGTACGTGATCCCCCGCGCCTGCGCAATCTCCCGCAACGCCGAGAAGTTCTCCAGCAGCACGTCCTTCAGCCGCTCGTTCACCTCGGACTCGCGCCAGAAGTACCCCTGCCGGTCCTGCACCCACTCGAAGTACGACACCGTCACGCCCCCCGCGTTCGCAACGATGTCCGGAATCACGACGATCCCGTTCTTCGCGAAGATGTGGTCCGCCTCAGGCGTCGTCGGCCCATTCGCGCCTTCGACGATCAATTTCGCCTTGATGCGCGCCGCGTTGTCGACGGTCAGCACCTTCTCGAGCGCCGCCGGAACGAGCACGTCGCACGGCACCTCGAGCATCGCCTGATTCGACATGCGGTCGCCGCCGCGGTACCCGTCGAGCGAGTGATGCTCCTGGGCGTACGCGATCGCACCGTCGATGTCGATCCCGTTCTCGTTGACGTACGCGCCCGTGACGTCGCTGATCCCGACGATCGTGCAGCCGTTGTCGGCGAACATCTTCGCCGCGATCGAGCCGACGTTGCCGAAGCCCTGCACGACGACGTTCGCGCCCTTCGGCGTGATCCCGAGCCGCGCCATCTCGTCGAGCGCGACGATCGAGACGCCGCGTCCCGTCGCTTCGACGCGCCCGCGCGATCCGCCGACGTCGAGCGGCTTGCCCGTCACGACGCCCGGCGTGTTCTGGCGCACGTGCATCGAGTAGGTGTCCATGATCCACGCCATGTGCTGCGGCGTCGTGTTGACGTCGGGCGCGGGAACGTCTTTGTCGGGCCCGATGACCTCGACCAATTCGGCCGCGTAGCGGCGCGTGATGCGCTCGACCTCGGACATCGAGAGCGTCGAGGGATCGCAGGTGACGCCGCCTTTGCCGCCGCCGAACGGCAGATCGACGACGGCGCACTTCCACGTCATCCAGAACGCGAGCGCGGTGACTTCGTCGAGCGTCACGCCCGGGTGGAAGCGGATCCCGCCCTTGGCCGGCCCGCGCGCGAAGTTGTACTGAACGCGGTACCCGGTGAAGACCTCGATCCCGCCGTTGTCGCGCTGGAAGGGGATCGAGAAGATGATTTGCCGGGACGGGTGGGTGAGGATCGCCTTGATCCCGGAGTCGAGGTTGAGCAGGGCCGCCGCCTCGTTGAAGTACGCGATCGCATCACCGAAGACGCTGACCTCGCGAACCGCGGTCGTGCCCGGAACGGCTGTGGACATCGAAAAGCTGGCCTCCTGAGCCGTCCGGACCCTTTAGGACATTCAGCGAAAACCCCTGGCTCGCAACTCGCCAAATGGCGAACCGTGACCCCGACGAACCGCCAGCTCGCTCGGTCCGGCCTACACGTTGAAGCGGAACTCGACGACGTCGCCTTCCTGCATCACGTAGTCCTTGCCCTCGGAGCGCAGCTTGCCGGCGGAGCGGATCGCGTCCATCGTCTTGTAGGTGACGTAGTCGGCGTACGAGACGATCTCCGCGCGAATGAAGCCGCGCTCGATGTCGCTGTGAATCTTTCCGGCGGCGGCCGGTGCTTTGGTTTCTTTCTCGATCGTCCAGGCGCGCGTTTCTTTTTCGCCGGTGGTGAGGAACGTCATCAAGCCGAGCAGATCGTACGCCTCGACGATGAGCCGGTCGAGCCCGCCGGTCGTGATCCCGTAGTCGCTGCGGAACAGCGCGACGTCCTCGTCGCTCATCCCGGCGAACTCCGACTCGATCTTCCCGTTGAACGCGATGGCGCGGCTGTTCTCGCGCTTCGCGTGCGCGATGACGGCCTGCGCCATCGGGCCGGGCTGCGCGATCTGCGCCTCGTCGACGTTGGCGACGTAGAGCATCGGCTTCGCGGTGAGCAGGAACGATTCGCGCGCCATCTCCGCTTC
>JAFAMK010000361.1 GCA_019233415.1 Vulcanimicrobiota bacterium | reverse complement strand
CAGGCGGTGCGGCTGCGCGACGACGCGCGCGAGCGATCGCACCCGCTCGATCCGAAGCGGCGTCTGCTGCGCATCGCGTGGGCCGAAGAAGACAAGCTCGCGTTCGACTTTCCGGTACGTACGCCGTCGGGGAGCACGCGCGCGACGGTCGTGCTCGGCAACGTCGTTCCGGCCGACTACGGCGAGACGAAACCGATGACCGATCCGGTCGGCGTCGACGCGACGTGGACGATGCGCATGCTCGTCCCCGAGCTGACCTTCGCCGTGCCGTACGCGGAGGCGAACGCGCCGGCCTCGCAGCTCACCGCGATCAAGCCGTACAAAGCCGAGCCGGCGCTGACCGTGCGCGCCAGCGCGTTCAACGAGACGGCGGAATGGCACGGCCGGCGCGACCTGCTCGGCGCCGACCCGTTCGATCGCGTCTTCGCGGTCGAAGTCGAGCGCACGGGGCTCGCGATGCTGCGCTTCGGCGACGGCGTCAACGGCTGGCGCCCCGACGCGTCGGCGCGCTTCGACGTCGTCTACCGCAGCGGAAACGGCACCACGGGACACGTCGGCGCCGACACGATCACCGAGGTCGTGACGCGCGAGACCCGGATCAAGCACGTCCGCAACCCGCTCCCGTCGTCCGGCGGCCAGGACCCGCTCGACCTCGTGCGCGCGCGGCGCGAGGCGCCCGAACGCGTGCGCGACCAGAAGCGCTGCATCGCCGACGAGGACTACGTGCGCGTCGCCGAAGCGGTGAGCGGCGTCGCCGCGGCGGTCGAGCACCGCTGGGCGGGAAGCCGTCCGGTCCACGAGGTCTACGTCGACAGCGAGGACGCGAAGCTGCGCGCGCGCGTGCAGGACGCGTTCGAGCTGGAGCGGCTGATCGGCACCGACGTCGTCGTGCGCGCGCCGCGCCTCGTCGGCGTGATCGTCGCGCTGCGCGTGCGCGTCGTGCCGAGCGCGCAGCCGAGCGACGTCGCGCGGCGCGTGTCGATCGAGGCGAAGGCTGCGCTCGACGCGCAGAAGCTGACGCTCGGGAAACGGCTGTTCGCGAGCTGGCTCGTCGCCGCGGCACTGAAGGTGCCGGGCGTCGCGGACGTCGCACTCGCGACGTTCAAGCGCTGGGACGGCGACGACATGACCGAGCGCGGCTACGTCGACTTCGGGCCGACCGAACGCGCGGTCTTGGTCGATCAGGACGGCCTGCGCACCGACGGCCGCCCGCTGGTCGAGGTGGGGTTGTGATCCGCCGCCACCGCTCGTACGCGACCTTCCTCGACGCGATGCTCGCGCAGCTGTCGAGCCCGTACCTCTCGATCAGCGGCGAGCGTTCGACGCTGAACCCGCTCGCGGAACTGGACGACTCGACGCGCATCGGTCCGGCGCAGGCACTGCTCGAAGCGTGGGCGATGGTCGGCGACGTGCTGACGTTCTATCAAGACCGCGTCGCGGCCGAGAGCGCGCTCTCCACCGCGCGCGAGGAGTTCTCCGCGTACGCGATCGCGCGGCTCGTCGGCTACGAACCGCGGCCGATCATCTCGGCCTCGACGTGGCTCGCGTTCTCGGTTTCTGCGCTGAGCGGCGAGAAGCCGACCGTGACGGTTCCGCGCGGGACCGCGATCGGCAACGTTCCGTCGCCCGGCAAATTGCCGGCCGTCTTCGAGACGAGCCGCGACCTCGAAGCCGATCCGGCCTGGAACCTCGTGCCGCACGCGCTCGACGAGGTGCCGGTGCGCGCGAAGCTCGCGCGCGGCGCGACGCGCGTCGTCCTCGAAGGCACGGCGCCCATCGTACCGGGGACCGCGCTCGCGCTGCGCGTGCGGCGCGCGCGCGAGGCGGCCGTGCGGCTCGTCGGCGCGGTCGTCGCGGAGACGACGGTCGAGCGCGCGCGCGACGCGACGCTGCTGCGCTGGCAGACGACGACCGCGGCCGAGGGCGGCGAGGAGATCGTCGAGGTGCTCGTGCTCGACGTGCGCGTGCGCCCGTTCGGCGCGCTCGCGCCGCCGTTCGCGCAGGCGCC
>JAFAMK010000304.1 GCA_019233415.1 Vulcanimicrobiota bacterium | reverse complement strand
TCCGGGCACGCGAACGCTGTTCACGCTGCAGCAGATCGACCACGTCTACGCGGCGCTGAACGGGGCCGGCTCGCAGATCGTCGGGATTCGCAACGGCAGCAGCGTCGCGCTGAGCGCCGACTCGCTCCCCGGCACGACGTTGCACGGAACCGTCGTCGGCGTGCTGAACGCGGTGCAGCCGGGGACGACGAACTTCGTCGTCAAGGTGCTGGTCGACAACGCGCGCGGCACGCTGCGGCCGGGGATGGTCGTCACGGGGACGGCGCCGCTTCCGGGCGCGAGCGGAATCCGCATTCCGGCGACGGCGTTTCTCGACACGACCGACTCGAGCGTGCAGGTCGTGCGCGACGGTGCAGCGAGCACGGTGCACGTCACGACGGTTGCGCAGGACGCGAAGAACGCGATCGTCGTCGGGCTGCCGGCCGGCGCGCCGGTGATCGCGAACGGCCAGCTCGGCCTCACCGACGGAGCACGCGTGCGCACCGAAGGCGCCCGGGGCGCTCATCACCGCCAGGTGGCGCAGCAGTAACATGTGGTTGACGACGCTCTTCGTCCGGCGCCCGACGCTGGTCTTCGTCCTCCTGGCGCTGATGACGCTCGCCGGCGGGCTCGCCGCGGCGACGCTGGTCCAGCAGCAGTTCCCGAACGTCTCGCAGCCGACGGTCAGCATCTCGACCTCCTACTCCGGCGCGTCGACCAGCGTCATGCGCGACAGCATCGTCAAGCCGATCGAAGACGCGATCGCCGGCACGCAGAACCTGCAGACGCTCAGTTCGAACATTCAGGCCGGCCAGGCGACGATCACGGCGACGTTCCTGATCACCTCCGACCAGAACACCGACCTCGTCAACACGCAGAAAGCGCTGACGCAGGCCGAGCACAACTTGCCGAGCGACCTGCAGCCGCCGACGCTCGCGATCCGCGACCCGTCCGAGGCGACGGTCGTCACGATCGGCCTCTCCTCGTCGTCGCTGAGCGCGAACCAGCTCTCGCTGATCGCGAGCGGCCGCATCGCGCCGGCGATCGAGCAGGTCGCCGACGTCTCGGGCGTGACGACGGGCGGCACCGTGACGCCGGCCTACGAGGTCGTCGTCGACCCGCACAAGCTCGCCGCGTATGACCTCACGCTCAACGACGTCGTCACGACGGTCGGCGGCAGCAACACGCGCGCACCGGGCGGGATCGCCTACGGCGCGAACCGCGAGACGCAAATCGACATTCGCGGCGACATCACCTCGCCGCAGTCGATCCTCGGCCTCCCGCTCGCCGCACCCGCAACGCCCGGTGCATCCTCACCGCTGACCGGCCTTGACCCGTGGACGGCGGCGACGCAGGTGCTGCGCGTCGGCGACGTCGCGAGCGTCGTCGACGGCTACGAGCCGCGCCGCCAGATCGCGTCGATCAACGGCACGTCGGGCATTTTCATGCAAGTCCAGAAGGCCTCGGCGTCGTCCGAAGTCACCGCATCCGACCACGTCCTGGCGGCGCTGCCGCGCATCCGCGCGCAGTTCCCCGACATTACGTTCAACGTCATCAATGTCCAGTCGAAGTACACCGCGCAGCAGATCGACAGCGTCTTTCGCACGCTGGGCGAGGGGATCGCGCTGACCGGGATCGTGATGCTCTTCTTCCTCGGCTCGTGGCGCAACGCGATCGTCGTGCTGGTCGCGATCCCGTCGTCGCTGTGCGTCTCGCTGTTCGTGATGAAGCTGATGGGGCTCACCATCGACACGATCTCGCTGCTCGGGATGACGCTGGTCGTCGGCATCCTTGTCGACGACTCGACCGTCGTACTCGAAAACATCGAGCGCCACTTCGAGATGGGGCAGCCACCGACCGAAGCGGCGATCAGCGGGCGCAGCGAGATCGGGATGGCGGCGATCGTCATCACGCTGGTCGACGTCGTCGTCTTCCTGCCGATCGCGTTCCTCCAAGGCCAGGTCGGCCGCAACCTCGCCGAGTTCGGGATCGTCGTCGTCGTCTCGACGCTGACCTCGCTGTTCGTCTCGTTCACGATCACCCCGACGCTCGCCGGCAAGTGGGCGCTCAAAGGAAACTGGAAGCCGCCCTACATCATCCGCGCGTTCGAACGCGGTTTTCACGGGCTGCGCGACTGGTACGCGCACCGCGCGCTGCCTTTGGCGCTGCGCCACCGCACGCTCGTCGTCGCGTTCTGCCTGGGCTCGTTCGTCTTCGCGATGCTGCTCGTTCCGTTCGGGCTCGTCGGCTCGGAGTTCATCCCGTCGGTCGACCGCGGCGAAATCTACGCGCAGATCACCTACCCGGTCGGCACGCCGCTGACGACGACCACAAGGGCCGTGCTCACGCTGGAACGCCAGATTCGCAACCTGCCGGACATCGACGCCGACACGGCGATCGCCGGCGGCTACGCCTCGCCGTTCGGCGGCATCCTCGTCGAAGGAAACGTCGGTCAGGTTCACGTCTGGCTCAAGGACGACCGCAAGCACTCGACGATCGAGTGGGTCCAACGCTATCGCCAGATCGCGGCGAAGGCGCTGCCGAACACGCAGGTCGTCGTCATCCCGGCGACCGGGACCGGCGGCGGCAATGCGCAGCCGATCGACGAGCTGGTCACCGACGTGCAGGGCGGCGACCCGACGAAGTACGCCGACCAGGTCTATTCGCTGCTGCAGGCGACGCCGGGTTCGGCGAACGTCTACAGCGCGGCGTCGGCGCTCGAACCGCAAGTCGAGCTGATGTTCGACCGCGCGAAAGCGCGCGCGCTGAACGTGAGCATCGGCACCGCAACGACCGCCGCGCGCGCCGCGTTCGGCGGCGCGATCGCGACCCAGTTCGAGACGGTCGACGGACTCGAACAGGTCCAGGTGATCTACCCGCTGCAAAATCAGACGAGCCTCGCCGAGTTCGCCACGATCCCCGTCCGCGCGGCGAACGGGAACATCGTTCACCTCGGCGACTTCAGCTCGATGACGTGGTCGCCGGTCCCGCCGCTCGTCTCGCGCGTCGACCGCAACACCGTCGTCGACGTCAGCGCGAACGTCGCGCCGGGCTACTCGCTCTCGAACGTGCAGGCGGCCTTCCAAAAGCGGCTCGACACCCTGAAGCTCCCGCGCAACATCGTGGTGCGCCCGCGTCCGCTCGGCCAGCAAGACCTGATGGGGCAGACGCTGCAGGGCCTCGGCGGCTCGCTCATCCTCTCCGTCGTGCTGGTCTTCTTGCTGATGGTCGCGCTCTACAACAGCTACCGCACGCCGCTGATCATCCTGTTCTCGGTCCCGGTCGCCGCCGTCGGCGCACTCGGCGCACTCGCCCTCACGCGCGAAACCCTGAACCTCTTCTCCCTCATCGGCACGATCCTACTCGTCGGCATCGTGACGAAAAACGGCATCCTGCTCGTCGACTACGCGAACACCTTGCGCGAACGCGGCCGCAAGAAGCTCGAAGCGATCCAAGAAAGCGCGTTCATCCGCTTCCGCCCGATCATCATGACCAGCATCTCGGTCGTCGCCGGCAACATTCCCCTCGCCCTCGCCCTCGAACCCGGCTCCAGCGTCCGCTCGAGCCTCGGCGTCGTCGTCATCGGCGGCATCATGAGCAGCCTCAT
Organism: Vulcanimicrobiota bacterium; assembly: GCA_019233415.1. Lineage (GTDB taxonomy): Bacteria > Vulcanimicrobiota > Vulcanimicrobiia > Vulcanimicrobiales > Vulcanimicrobiaceae > Vulcanimicrobium. Next base: position 4,117 of record JAFAMK010000304.1, on the reverse strand, counting down.
CCTCACGCTGCTCCTCGTCCCGATCATGTACATGATCCTCGCCCCCGAACACTTCCACGCCACCCACCAACTCGAATCCGACCCCGACCTCGCCCCACACCCCAACGGCCACACCGGAGCAGAGCACCCACCAACACCGGCAGCGACGCCAGCCTAACGGCTCGCTACTCGACCGCGCCGCTGTCCGGGGTGCGTTGCGTGATCGCGTGGGCGACGGCGTTTGGGTTTTGGTCGGGTGAGAGTTGGACGGCGATGCGTGGGAAGCGTTCGCCGCGGGTTTCGATGACGAGCACGTCGCGGGCACCGCTTGCGTCGACGAAGATCAGTCCTTCGGGATTCGCGAAAACGCCGACGGACTTGTAGAAGCCGAAGTTTTCGCCTTCGAGCTTGTACTGGAGTTCCAAATCCTCGAAGCTGCTGACGAACGCGTTCGTCACGTGCGCGAGCGGGATATGGAATGAACCATGAAATCCCAGCAGCTTGTCGACCAGCGATATCTTCACGTCGAGTTGGTCGTCTTTGATCACAATGTCAGCCACGAGTCGTCCTTCGTCGGCCAGAACCGCAGCTCCGTGCATCAGTCAAACGAACGACCCCGCGTCGCATGATGCGCGCGGGGTCGCGTACGTGGTGGAGCTGCCGGGGAGCCGCCCCCCGGGTCCGAAAAGCCGGACCGCCGCTTTCTCCAGGCTCAGTGCCGATTTTGTCTTAGGCGCGTCAGCTTCTCGGTACAGGAATCAGCCGCGTCGCAGTTCCGGTTGAGTTTCGGACGCCTCTCGGAACGGTCTCCGCGTCCTAGCCGAACTTGTTGACCGCCTGGAGGACGGCTTCGGCGACCTCCTCCGGACGGTGGTTGCTAACTTAAGTTAGGCAGCCAGAGCGTATTCGTTGTTCGCGTGTAAACGCTTGTGATCGTTTTAGGAGGGCTCACAACTCCGCCTGCTTACGTCGGCCACGGATCTCCCCGTCGAGACTACTCAGCCCCGCGAACGAGTCCGAGAACGGACCAGCGCTAACTATAACACGCGCCGGGGACTCAGGGTTCCTTCATCCTCGCCGGGAAAGGCCGCCACGGCGACAACGGCAGGACGGATGTACGCGCAGGGCCAGGCGAGGAACCGTGCGGGCGGCGGCCGCCATGCTGGCAGTGCTTGCGGCCGTCATCCTCGGCTTGGCCGCGCCCGCAACGCTCGACATCATCGCGTCAAGTAGCCGCGGCGGCCGCCTCGACCGACGCGAACCCGTCGCGCCGCAGCAGCACCGCGAGCTCGCGTTTGATCCGCGTGATGAGGCCCGTTCCGGCGTAGATCAATCCCGTGTAGAGCTGCACCGCGCTCGCGCCGGCACGAATCTTCATGTACGCGTCGGCGCCGCTGGCGATTCCGCCGACGCCGATCAGCGGCACTCGACCACCGGTCAACGCGCGCACGCGTGAGAGCATCAGCGTGGACGGCACGAACAGCGGTGCTCCGGAGAGCCCGCCGGCCTCGGACGCGTGTGTACCGTGCAGATTCGAGGGCCGTGCGCGCGTTGTGTTCGCGACGATGATCGCGTCGATGCGCGCGTCGAGCAGCGTTGCGACGAGGCGTTCGAGCAGCGCGTCGTCGACGTCGGGCGCGAGCTTCGCGGCGAATGCGGGGCGGCCCGGACCCCAATCGACCGCGGCGAGGCGCGCGAGCAGGTCGGCGAGTCGCGCGGAATCGAGGAAGACCTGACCGTTCGCGGTGTTCGGGCACGACACGTCGAGCGTCAGGTAGTCGGCAGCGCGCGCGAAGCGTTGCGCGAGGTGCACGAAGTCGTCGGCCGGATCGGCGCTGTCGGCGTTCGACGCGAGGTTGATGCCGAGGCCGATCCCACCGGGATGGCCTTTTTTCTGTAGCCGCGCAACGACCGCGTCGGCGCCGTCGTTCGGGAAACCCATCCGGTTGATCACTGCGCGATCTTCCGGAAGCCGGAATACACGCGGGCGCGGGTTGCCGGCCTGCGGCCGCGGCGTCACGCCACCGACCTCGACGAACCCAAACCCCTGCGCACCCATCCGCTCGTAGACGCGCGCGTTCTTGTCGAACCCGGCCGCCAGCCCGATCGGATTCGAAAGGGCGCGCCCGAGCAGCGTCGTCGCGAGGATCGGATCGTCGTCGCGTGGCTGGCCGGGGACGAGGTTCGCTTCGAGCGCGCGCAACGTGAGTTCGTGCGCGTCCTCGGGATCGAGGCGGTGGAGAAGCGGCCGGACGAGCGGGTAGGGATCGAACACCGCGGCTCAGGACCCGTCTACCGGGCTGAAGGTGGCATCCTCGCGATACCGACCGGTGCGAAGTAGCTCCAGGCGTCGGTGACCGTGCCGCCGATCCGCATTCCGACGGCACTCGGATGACCGGCAACGACGAAGCACGTCGTCAGTTCCTCGCCGTCGATCAGCACGTCGTCGGCGCGACGCACGCGGCGGCGCGGCGCGCGGACGTAGCGCTGGTAGACGACCGGCTGACGTGCGTACGCATCGCTCCTCGGGCGCTCGCCGTGCGCGATCTCGGTCCCGTCCGGCGCGACGACGCCGACGCCGATCCCCTCGCGGCCGAGCACGGGTTTCCGTACGTACGTCTCGCCGTCGTCGGGACGGTCGAGGTAGGTTGGGAGGAAGACGCGCGCGATCGCCGCGCGCTCGGCTTCGTCGAAGAGCTCGCCGCGCTCGTACAGCCCCCAGATGAGCGCCTCCGTCGCCTTCGACTGCAGCAGCAGCGCCGACGGTGGATTCAGCAGCCGGCACGCGCCGCGCCCGACCGCGTCGAAGAGCGCACGGCCACCGCGGTCGGCGGCGAAGTGCTCGAGCGGATAGCAGCGGTAGAGGACGTCGAGCGGACCCTGCGTGTCGCGCACGACGCCGTCCTCGACCGTGAGCTCGTGCACGGGAACGAACGCAACCTCAGCCTCCACACGCGACGCGATCAGGTCGCGCAGGTAGGTCGCCGTTCCGACGTCCTCGCGATAGACGTTCAGCGCGGTCACGCCGACGCGCGCGCCTGAACGCAGCGGCCCCAGCGCGGCGTCCAGCGCGTCACGAAGGTGATCGCATTCGCCTTCGTTCGGGTCGTGCAGCCCAGCGGCGCGCGCGCGCCGGCCGTTCTCGGCGAAGGACTCCACGATGAAGAACGGGGTCTCCGCGTTCAACTCGACGACGCGGAACGACACGCCGTCGAACAGGAAGTCGAAGCGCCCGATGAGGGTCGGCCCGGCGGTCGCGTCGCGCAGCCGTACGATCTCGTGCGCGATGGCGGGGATCCCCAGCGCGTCCAATCCGTCGTTGGGTAGCGCCTGCAACAGATGCGCGACGCGCGCGTAGATCGACCATGCGTCGCGCACCGCGGCGCGAATCGACGCGACCTGCGCTGCGTCGAGGACGACCGGGTCCGGGAGCGCATACGGATGACCCTCGTAGCGCTCCCAAAACGCGATCGGTTCAGCCGCCTCCGCCGTGGGCTCCCGCCTCACCGAAGCCGCCCTCGCCTGACGATCCGTGCGTCCCCCGCTGGTCGTCCTGATCGGAGCCGTTCGCGCCCGCCGCGGCGCCGCCGGCAGCCGCACCCGCGGCACCGCTGCTGTGGATGCCCGTGGAGGACGCGCTCGACGACGTCGGCGCGTTCGTCGCGCGTGCGTCCGCATGCTCGGAACTGCCGCGGCACCCGTCGAGCGCGAGCACGGCGAGCGCGATGCTCAGCAATCGCGTCGTCCGCTCCACCTAGGTGCGCTGTCCTTCGAAGGGGCGCGTGAGCAGCGAGAGGACCCAGGAAATGATCCCGGTGGCGATCGCGCCCCAGAAGGCGGCCCAGAAGCCGTTGACGATCAGGCCGACGTGGAGTCCGCCGACGAACCAGAACAGCAGACCGTTGATCACGAGCGTGAACAGGCCCAGCGTGACGATTTCGAGCGGCAGGCTGAGGATCATCAGGATCGGTCGCAACATCGCGTTCACGAGGACCCGAATCAGAAAGCCCATGTAACTCGCCTACCCTCCCAGCGCCGACTTCACCTGCGAGGCCAAGGCGGGGGTCATTCCCTTGACCGCGGCGATCTCGTCGACCGTCGCGTTCTTGATCGCGCGGACCGAGCCGAACGCGGTCAT
>JAFAMK010000222.1 GCA_019233415.1 Vulcanimicrobiota bacterium | reverse complement strand
CCGAACGTCAGCGGCATGACCCACCAGACCAGCGCGTTCGTCCCGCTCGCGAAGAGCAGCGCCGAGCCGACCGCGGCGAACGCTACGGCGACCAGCGCGACGCCACGCGGCAGCATCGCGCGCGCGGCGAGCAGGCCGAGACCGTAGCAGAGCGCCCAGGTCCCCGGCAGCAGCCCGATCTCCCCGCGCGCGAGGAATGCCGCGGTGAACGCGCCGCCGGCGACCACCGACGGAACGATCGCGAACGCCGCGGTCTGCAGCTCGGTCCGCGTCCGCGACGACCAGTTCTTCACCAGCCAGACCGCGACCGCGCCGTAGTTCACCGCCAGCGCGAAGGCAAGGCACGCGATCCAGATCGCGACATAGCGGCCCGCGTCGTCGGCGCCGCGCGGCTCGGGGACGTTCGAGAGCTGCAGGAAGCCGCAGCCCAGCGCCCCGAGGCCGCTGGCGAGCGCCGCGGGCCCGGAGAGGCCCCGGAACTTCTGGACGGAGGCAAGACGAGAGCGGACTTCGTCGAGATCGGCGATGGCGCGGGCGACGTCCACGGGCGGCTCCCTGGCTGGCTGGAGAGATGGTGTTCCCGGGCCGTACTCTGCCACGCAAAGATAATCCTCTCGTCCCCGTCGCGAGTCGGCGGGCGGGTTCCTCGGATGACCGGGCCGTGGGCGGACCGAACCCCGGACCTCCTTGTGAGGGGTCCGCGTCTCCACGGATGGAGGTTACCGCTTCGCGCCTGGCAGCGCGCGGCGTTCGACGGATGGGACGCGGGCCGGCCGAATGACGCGCTGATCGTCGCGACGCCCGGCGCCGGAAAGACGCGCTTCGCGACCCGCGTCGCGCACGCGCTGCTGCGCGACGGCGCGGCGGGGCGCGTGGTCGTCGTCGTGCCACGCGAGCATCTCAAGGCGCAGGTCGCGCGCGCGATGGTCGGCGCGGGGATCGTCCTCGACCACCGCTTCGCGAACGCTCAAGAACGCCTCGCACGCGACGTGCACGGCGCGGTCGTGACGTATCAGCAAGTCTGCGCGGCGCCGCGGCTGTACCGCCAGCTCTGTCGCGAGGACGCGCCGGCGGGCGGCGGCGTCGCGGTGCTGCTCGACGAGATCCACCACGCCGGCGACGACGCGACGTGGGGCAAGGCGCTGCGCGACGCGTTCGAACCGGCGTCGCACCGCGTCGCGCTGTCGGGGACGCCGTTCCGCAGCGACGGGACCGCGATCCCGTTCGTGCGCTACGACCGCGGATTGTCGGTCGCGGACTTCGCGTACGACTACGCAACGGCGCTGCGCGACGGCGTCTGCCGCGCGCTCGTCTTCGCGCTGCACGGCGGCGAGGCGGAATGGGTCGCGCGCGACGGGACCGCGATGGCGGCGACGTTCGACACGGCGTTGCGCGAGAAGCGTCATCACTCCGAGCGGCTGCGCACGATGCTGACGCAGGACGCGTGGATCGGCGAGGTGCTCGCCGCCGCGCACCTGCGCCTGCTCTCGGTCCGCGCCGAAGGCCACCGCGACGCGGCCGGGCTCGTCGCGGCGATGAACCAGGACCACGCGCGCGCGATCGCATCGCTGATGGAGCAGCGGCTCGGCGTGCGGCCGGCGATCGTCGTCTCCGACCTCGCCGACGCGTCCGATCGCATCGCGGCGTTCGCGCGCTCGACCGATCCGTGGATCGTCGCGGTACACATGGTCAGCGAAGGCGTCGACATCCCGCGGCTGCGGGTCGGCGTGTTCGCCTCGAACGTCGTCACCGAGCTGTACTTCCGCCAGTTCTGCGGCCGCTTCGTGCGCACGATCGACGGCGCGAACGATCCGGAAGCGTACGTCTTCGTCCCCGACGACCCGCGCCTGCGCATGCTCGCGCACGGGATCACGCTGGACGTGCGCCACGGCCTGCGCGGCCGCGACGCGCGCGAGGAAGAAATCGCCGCGCTCGACGCGGCACAGCGCGCGGACCGTGCCAGCGACGCTGGCCTCTACGAAGCGATCGCGGCGCGCACGACGGGCGAGCGCGTCGTCGACTTCGGCCCGCTCTTCAACCCCGCCGCGTTCGCCGCCGGCACGGCGTTCGCCGACGGCGAGCGCGACGCGGACGAAGCGGCGCCGCCGCCGTCGATCACGGCGGCGGAGCGGAAAGAGTCACTGCGGCGCTCGCTGCACGGGCTCGTCACGCGCGTCAGCTCGCGCTTCAACGTCGAGCACCGCAAGGTGCACGCGACGCTGAACCAGCGCGTCGGCGGCAACGTCGCGACCGCGACCGAACGCGAGCTGGACCTGCGCCGGCGCGTTGCCGAGTCCTGGCTCGTGCGCGACAAGTACGACGGTTTGCGTTAGGGCTGCGGCGTCGACGTCGCCCCCGGCGACGGTTCGATGGTCGACGCTTCCGGTGCGGGCGACGGTGTGGGCGTCGCGGCCGGTGGGACCGTCGGGGTGACCTTGCCGTCGAGCAATGCGAGACGCTGCAGGTCGGTCAGCGGCTCCGGCGACTCGCCGGGGTCGGGGGTCGGCACGCCCATCGCGAGCTTCGCGCGGCCGACGCGACCGTACACCGTCTGCGGGAAGTATGCGGTGATGTACGCGATCTGCTTGAGCGCGCGCTGGTGCGCGTCGCTCCCCGGAATGCGCTCGTACATCTGCTCGAGCGCGTACGCGTAGCGCGGCAACCAGCGGTCGAAGGGATATTTGCGCGCCCAGTCGCGCATCGCGTCCTCGACCCACAGCGCGGTGCCGAGAATCATGCGGTCGTGATCGGGATGAAGGTCGGCGTCGAGGCCGAGGTCCTTCACCTTGTTGCGCACGCCGAGAACGCTCATTCCCAGGCGGCCGAAGTATTCGTCGGCCGGCGCGAGGCCGGTGTGCGGATGGTACCCCGTCTGCTTCTTCGGTTGCGCTTTGCGCGCGGCCGGCTTCACCGCGCGCGGATGCTTCGCGGGCGACGCGGCGGGTGCGGCGAGCGGCGTCGCGCCCAAGGCGAGTGCGGCCAGCGCGAGCGCGACGAACGGCGCTCGGGCACGGCGAGCGTGGCTCATGTGGAACACCTGTGGAAAAACGCATCAGCGCGTCCGCGCGTTCCCGATGCGCGCGGTACTTGATCGTGATGGTAACGGTTCGCACCCGTTCGCGCAACGACGGCCGAGCGGGAGGTCGCCCGTGCGATGTGTTTCCGGGGCCGCGTCGAACAGCCGCGTCGTGCAGCAAGACGATACACAAACGCAGGCCGATCCGCTGGATCATCCGGACGTCGTGAAGCATCTCTCCGCGGAGCTGCTAGCGATCCTCCGTCGCGTCGACGAGGGCGAGGACGAGTCGGCCCGCGCCGAGGCGCTCGCCCCGTCCGCCGCGATCGTCGACGCGCTCGCCGCGGTCGGGCTGCTCGAATTCGCGTACCTCGCGCCGGGCGCCGAGGACGAGGAGGACGGGCCGATCGCGTGGTTCGAGGCGAGCGAGGCGATCGTCGACAAGGAGCGCGACGCGGTCGTGATCGCGGGGAGCGAGATCCTCGAGGTCTTCGACGGTCCGATCACGCTCGAAGACCCGCCTGAGCACGAGCACGAGCACGAGCACGAAGACGAAGACGCGGAAGAGGAGCAGTAGCTACAGGGACCAGGCTCCGGCGTTCCACCACGCGGTCGAGACCGAGGTCGTCTGGCCGCGCAGCCGCGTGGTGAACGTGTCCAGCTCGGGGCGCTGGTAGAGCAGCGCGATCGGCAGCTCGTCCGCGAGCAGCCGTTCGAGTTGCACGTAGATCGCGGTGCGGCGCGCGGGATCGTAGGTGCGCTGCCCCTGCGCGAGGAGCGCGTCGATTCGCGGGTCGCAGATGCGCGACTTGTTGTAGCCGTGCGGCGGGACGTTCGCGCAGGCGAACTGGTCGGTCGTGTCCGGGTCGTCGCCGTTGACGAACGGGTAGAGCGTCATCTGGAACTTGCCGCCGTAGACCGGCCCGCCCTCGCTCGCCGGCGCGACGAACTGGGTGACGTTGTACGCCTTCAGGATGACGTTGACGCCGACGGCGTGCTC
>JAFAMK010000175.1 GCA_019233415.1 Vulcanimicrobiota bacterium | reverse complement strand
CGGTGGCGATGCCGCCGATCGTGTAGTGCGCGACGGCGGTGATCGGGATCGGTTCGCGGCGTGGGTCGATGCCGGCGCGCATTGCGGTCGCGAAGATCCCGGGGAAGCGTTGTGGGAAGCGGTCGGCGATGGTGGTGCGCGCATCGAGGACGACGGCTCCGCCGCGACGTTCGACGGCGGCGACGGCGCGGGCGACGATGTCGCGTGGAGCGAGTTCCATGCGCGCGTCGATGCCGTCCATGATGCGTTCGCCGCGCTGGTCGAGCAGCAGCGCGCCTTCGCCGCGGACGGCTTCGCTGACGAGCGGCAGCGGGTCGGCGGCGATGCGCAGTGCGGTTGGGTGGAATTGGATGAATTCCAAGTCCGCTAGTGCGGCGCCGGCGCGAGCGGCGAGCGCGATGCCGGAGCCGCGGGCGCCGAGCGGCGTTGTCGTGCGGGCGAAGAGGCCGCCGAAGCCGCCCGTTGCGAGGATGACTGCGTCGGCGGCCGCGACGATTATTTCGCCGTTTGGTGCGACGAGGAGTGCGCCGGTGACGGTGCCGCTGTTGTCGCTCAGCAGGCGCGCGGCGCGCACGCCCTCGATGATGTGGACGTTCGGGCGCGTGCGCGCGGCGGTGGTGAGGGCGGTGACGATGGCGGCGCCGGTTGCGTCGGCGACGTGCGCGATGCGGCGGTGGTTGTGGGCGGCTTCGAGGCCGAGGGCGAGTTGGCCGTCGGCGTTGCGCGCGAAGGGGACGCCGAGTTGGATCAGCGCTTCGATGGCGGCCGGGGCTTCGGTCGCGAGCGTTTCGACGGCGGCGGGGTCGTTGAGGCCGGCGCCGGCGGCGACGGTGTCGTCGGCGTGGAGGCGCGGCGAGTCGTCGGGGGCGAGGGCGGCGGCGACGCCGCCTTGCGCCCAGGACGAGGCGATGTCGCCGGTTGCTAGCGGGGTTTCGCTGATGACGACGACCGGGCGATTCGGTGGAGTGGCGAGAGCGGCGGCGAGGCCGGCAACGCCGCCGCCGACGATCAGAATGCCGGTTCTCACGCGATCGCCATCATCCGTTCGACGGCGGCCAGGGCGCGGACGCGCACGCTCTCTTCGACGAGGATTTCGTCTTGGAGTGTTTCGAGGGCGCGCAGAATTTTCGGCAGCGTGTTGCGCTTCATGTGCGGGCAGAGGTTGCACGGGCGCACGAACTCGACGTTGTCGAACTGCGTGGCGACGTTGTCGCTCATCGAGCATTCCGTCAGAAGCACGACGCGCTGTGGGGCACGGTCGCGCACGAAGTCGATCATCGCGGAGGTTGAGCCGGCGAAGTCGGCGGCGGCGATGACGTCCGGCGGGCACTCGGGGTGCGCGATGACGAGCAGGCCGTCTTCGCCCTCGCGCAGGCGTTCGACGTCGATCGCGCGGAAGCGCTCGTGCACTTCGCAGTGGCCTTTCCACGAGATGATCTCGACGGAGGTCTGCGAGGCGACGTAGTGCGCGAGGAACTCGTCGGGGATCATGATGACGCGCGGGACGCCGAGCGACTCGACGACGCGCAGCGCGTTCGACGAGGTGCAGCAGATGTCGGACTCCGCCTTCACGTCGGCGCTGGTGTTCACGTAGGTGACGATCGGAACGCCGGGATACTGGGCGCGCAGCGCGCGCACGTCGGCGGCGGTGATCGACTCGGCGAGGGAACAGCCGGCTTGTGCGTCGGGAACGATGACGCGGCGGTTCGGGTTGAGAATCTTTGCGGTTTCGCCCATGAAGTGCACGCCGCACACGACGATCACGTCGGCTTCGGCGCGCTGCGCTTCGCGCGCGAGCTGGAGGGAGTCGCCGACGATGTCGGCGACGCCGTGAAAGATTTCCGGCGTCTGGTAGTTGTGCGCGAGAATGACGGCGTTGCGCTCGCGCTTGAGCCGGTTGATCGCATCGACGAACGGTGCGTACAGCGGCCATTCCGCGGCCGGGATGACGGCCTTCGCGCGCTCGTAGATCGGACGGGTCCGTTCTTCGATCTCCGGCGTGAAGGGGAGAAGTTCGATCATGGGCACCTCAAGGTTTCGCCACTTTTTCTAACCCTGAGACAAAGTCCCTGGTTACGGTCGGCCGCGGATTCCAATCCCCGGGTCGGGACGCTCCGCGAGGACCTCGGGCCGGAAGCGGTAGACCTTGGCCGGCCGGCCCGAGGTCGGGCGGCGCTCGCCGGTCTCCTCGACGATCCCCGTCTCCTCGACGAGCCGGCGGAAGTTCGGGCCGTGCAGGCGCACGCCGGCCAGCGACTCGACCGTTCCCTGGAGGTCCGAGAGGGTGAAGGCGGGCGGAAGCAGCTCGAAGACGATCGGGCGGTACTTGATCTTGCCGCGCAGGCGGCCGATCGCCGTTGCGACGATTCGGCGGTGGTCGCGCTCCATCGAGTCGCCGAACGAAGCGGCAGTGTGTGGCGCCTCGGCGACCCCGCCCAGCTCGTAAAGCAGCTCGTAGCGCTCCAGGACCGCTTCGTTGTTCCAGTCCGCGTCGGTCAGGCCGAAGACGAGGCGAGCGCGGCGGCGCAGGGTTGGGTCGACGGCCGGCGCGTCGACGAAGGCGAGGACCGCGTCGTGGGCGGGCGCCGGCTGGTCGCGCAAGTCTTCCCACGGGAAGAAGCCGTACCAGTCGCGCCAGGCGACGCCGGCGGGCGCCGCCGCGGCGGCGTCGACCCCGACCAGCACGAGGTAGCCGACGCTGACGAGCCGCGGCCCGCCCTCGACCTCGCGCGGGTCGCGGAAGCGGTCGCCGAACGTGTAGAGCTGCTCCAAGTAGCCGACGCGCAGGCCGGTCTGCTCGGTGATCAGCCGGCGTGCTGCGAGTTCGAGCGTGCGGTCGCGCTCCGGGACGAAGGTGCCCGACGGGAGGCGCGGCGCGCCGGCGACGGTCAGGACGCGCGGCGTCTCGTCCGCGACCGAAACGATCACCGCATCGATCACGAGCCGCACGGCTTGGGCCTCCACGCGCGCGCTGTTCGCCGTCCGACAAGGGTACGCTTCGTTCATCACGACGCAGCGGCAGGCCTCGGCGGCGGGCGCGCGTGAAGCACGGCGGATGAACACGTCCGCCGATGCGCACCGCGCCGCCGTCGCCGCGCCCGCGCCGACCGATTTCCTCGGGATCGATGCGCTGCTCACCGACGACGAACGGCTGATTCGCGACACGGTGCGCGCGTTCGTGCGCGACCGCGTGCTGCCGAACATCGCCGGCTGGTTCGAGGACCACACCTTCCCGCGCGCGATGGCGAAGGAGCTCGGCGACCTCGGGCTGCTCGGGATGCACCTGCACGGCTACGGCTGCGCGGGGACGAGCGCGGTCGCGTACGGGCTCGCGTGTCTGGAACTGGAAGCCGGTGACTCGGGGTTTCGTTCGTTCGTCTCCGTGCAGGGTTCGCTCGCGATGTACGCGCTGTGGGCGCACGGTTCCGACGAGCAGAAAGCGACGTGGCTGCCGCGGATGGCGGCGGGTGACGCGATCGGCTGCTTCGGGCTGACCGAATGGGACTTCGGGAGCGATCCGGGCGGGATGCGCACCTACGCGCGCCGCGACGGTTCCGACTACGTCCTCAACGGCTCGAAGGCGTGGATCACGAACGGCGGGATCGCCGACGTTGCCATCGTCTGGGCGCGCACCGCCGGCGAGAACGGCACCGACGGGGCGATCCGCGGCTTCGTCGTCCCGCGCGGAACGACGGGCTTCTCGACGCGCAACATCGAGAAAAAGCTCTCGCTGCGCGCGTCGGTCACCTCGGAGCTGATCCTCGAAGACTGCCGGCTCCCGGCCGACGCGATGTTGCCGAACGTCAGCGGCCTACGCGGTCCGCTCTCGTGCCTCAACGAAGCGCGGTACGGGATCGTGTGGGGGGCGCTCGGCGCGGCGCGCGCGTGCTACGAGAGCGCGCTGGAGTACGCGAAGACGCGCGTGCAGTTCGGCAAGCCGATCGCGAGCTTCCAGATCACGCAGGAAAAACTCGTGAACATGATGCTCGAGATCAACAAGGGACTGCTCGTCGCACTGCACGTCGGGCGGTTGAAAGATCAGGGCAAGGCGCACTCGGCGCACGTTTCGTTCGGCAAGCTCAACAACGTGCGCGAGTCGCTCGCCATCTGCCGCGAGGCGCGCACGATTCTCGGCGCAAGCGGAATCACGCTGGAGTATCCCGTGATCCGCCACATGAACAACCTCGAAAGCGTCCTCACCTACGAAGGCACGAGCGAGGTCCACACGCTCATCCTCGGCCAGGCGCTGACCGGCGAGAACGCGTTCTAGCGCTTCAGCACGCGGGCGAGTTTGTCGAAGAGGCCTTCGATCGCGCGTTCGTGCTGTTCTTCGAGGCGGCGCCAGAGGAGGCGGCCTTGCGTGTCGTCGAGCGTCACGGCGAGGCGGTGGCGGACGGTGACGCGGCGGCCGTCGGGTGCGAGACTGAACGCGTGCGTCCCGTCGACGCCTTCGGTGTCGATGCGCCAGACGATCTTCTGCTCCGGCTCGACTTCGTCGAGCACCGCGTGAAGGCCGAGGTGCCACTCCTCGGTCGCGCCGGGCGTGAGCGGTCCGGCGCTGCGCATGAACGGCTGCGAGGCGAACGGCCAGATGCGGTCTTGCGACGTACCCAGCTCGGTCAGCAGTTCGTAGATGCGGCGCGGCGTGCCGCTGAAGGTTCGCTCGTGCAGGACGTCGATCGGCGTCGGCATGGCGGTCTGCTTCTCAGACGCGCGTCAGAACGCCTCGGCGAGCGTCGGCGCGTAGGGGTAGATATGCGTCATCCAGCCGTAGACGTTGTCGAGGAAGACGCCGCCTGCAGCGTCGCACGCCTCGCGCGTCGCGATGCTGCCGCTGAAGCCGAAGCGCCGGCGGTCCGCCGCGGAAAGCGGCGGCGAGCCGGGCTTCGGAACGCAGAGCTTCCGGTGCGCATGCCAGTGCCCGAGCGCGAGCGGGACGCGGCGGTCCAGCTCGTCCATCGACGAGGTGATCGGCGCGGTGAACATCACGCCGGCCAGCTCGAAGCCGGTCTTCGTGCGGCGGTACAAGATCGCCGGCGGCGCCTCGGGATCGAGGTGGTCGAAGTTCTTCACGTAATTCGCGTAGTTGAAGAAGTGCTTGAGCGCGCCGACCGGCACGTCCTCGCCTTCGCGCGCGTAGCCGTCGCGTTCCGCGGCCGCCGGGTCGGCGTAGCGCACCAGCTCCTTGCGCAACATCGCCAGAAGCCGCTGCGTGTGCGCCATCTCGTTGGGCGGAACGGTGTCGCGCATCTCGCTCAGCCGCGTGTGCCCGTACGGATCGATCCCCATCCCGGTCGAACGCATCGGCGCGTTCGGCGGTGCGTGGCGCGGCGCGCACGCCGCGAGCACGACGAAGCTGAGGATGACAAGCCCGGCGTTCCGCACGCGTACGTCCTCCCGAAAACGATCTCGCACCAGTCAAGCACGCGACCCTGGGAAATCGCAGCCCCTCGGAGTATGGCTCACCATGAACCTTCCGCCGCTTCCGTACGCCGAATGGGAACCGACGAAGACGACCCTGCACCTGTGGTCGCAGATCGTCGGCAAAGTCCGGCTCCGCGCGACACCGCACCTGAACCAATGGTGGAACGCGGCGCTTCACCTCACCTCGCGCGGCTTCGCCGCGCACGGCATGGTCCACGATGGGATCGACTTCGCGCTGGAATTCGACCTGATCGACCATCATCTCGTCGGCAGCACCGCCGCGGGCCGTTCGGCGGCGTTTGGGCTCGTCGACGGGTTATCGGTCGCCGCGTTCTACGCGAAGACGACGGCATTGTTGAGCGATCTCGGTGTGCCGGTGCACATCCTCGCGAAGCCGTACGGTGTCCCGATCGAGACGCCGTTCGCGCGCGACGAAGAGCACCGCAGCTATGACCGCGACGCCGTGCGCCGGTGGTGGGAGATCGCGCGCTTCACCGCCGACACGCTGACGGACTTCGCGTCCGGGTTCGCCGGCAAGCAGAGCCCGGTGAACCTCTACTGGCACTCGTTCGACCTCGCGATGGGTCGCTTCAACGGCAAGCTCGCGCCGCCGAAGCCCGAAGCGAATCTCGTCGAACGCGAAGCCTATCGCTACGACGTGATCTCGTTCGGCTTCTGGGCCGGCGACGCGAACGTGCCGGCGCCGGCGTACTACACGTACACCGCACCGGAACCACCGACGCTGACCACGCAGCAGCTCCGCCCCGAGCAAGCCACGTGGGTGCCGTCAGGTGCAGGCCACCTCGGCGTTCTACCCTACGACGTCGTTCGCGCTACCGCCGACCCACACGCAACGTTGCTCGACTTCTACGCGAGCGGCTATGAAGCCGGAACGCGCACCGCCGCCTGGGACGTCGCCGCCCTCGCGAGCCGCTTCCCCGACTAGCTTCTCGTCACGGCTCGCGAGGCTGCGCTACGCGGGGAGCGCCGCACGAGTGCGCAGCGCGGCGAGCGCGCTGGCGGCGATGCGGCGTTCGTCCTCGTCGCCGTCGCGCAGGACAGCTTCGAACGTCGGCTGCGTGTCGATGTGCCGATACGCGGCGAGCGAACTCAGCGCCTGAAGGCGGTGCTCGCGCGACGTCTCCTCGTCGTACGCCTCGGTCAGCAGCGGAATCCCCCACGGCGCGCGCACGATCCCGAGATCGCGCAGCAAGTTCAACCGCGTCTCGTCGTCGAGCGCGCCGTCACGCGACGCAAATCGCTTTGCCCACCGCACCACGGTCGGCGGCGCGGGCGCACCGTCGCCGTCGCCGTTTGCGCCGGCGACGGCGTCGTCTGCGCTCGCTGCAGAATTGACGGCGTCCGCTTCGGCTTCGTTGTCGGAACTCGCCGCGTCGGTGACGACCGCACCGTCCGTGCCGCCGGCAACGACACCGTTTCGACTCGGTTCGCCGCTGTGGACCGCTTCGACGGCAGATTCACCGACCACGTCTTCTTCCGCGACCGCACGCGCCGGCTGCGGCTTCGTTGCGACCGGGACGACGGCGCCCGGCCGTAGCAGCGCGAATGCCGCGACGGCCGCGACAAGCATTGCAACGACGGTAACGACGGCAAGGACGACGATCATCGGCGGCGGACTACGCCGGGGCCTCCAGCTGCTCCGCTATCGCGTCGACCAGGTCGTCCCGCCGTTCGTCGAGCGTGGGGTCGACCGGGCGGGAAACGGCGGCGAGGAACTCGTCCGGCGTGAGGCGGCCCAGCTCGGCGAGCGCGCGCTGCAGCGCCTCGCGGTAGGGGCCGAACTCCGCGACGGTCTCGCCGTCGCGTTCGAGCCGCGCTCCCATCAGGAGCGAGAGCGCGAGCCACGGCGTCGCCGTCGACAGCGGCTCCTTCTCCAGCGCTTCGACCGCCGCGCCGAGCTCGTTGTAGCGCACCGCGCCGACCAGCCGCACCTCCGCCGGTTCGATGTCCTCGATGTGCGGCCGCGGCCGGCGCAGCGCATCCAGCACGCCGCGCAGCGACGCGCGCAGTTCGCGCGACTCGAAGTCGGACGGCGACGTATCGGCGCCGGGCAGCCGCAGCTTCACGAACAGCGTATCGATGACGTCGCTCATCAGCTCGCCGTGGCGCCGCAGCCGTGCGCGCATCACCGCATCGGCGTCTTCGGCGCCGTCCGGGAACAGCGCGCGCAGCAGCATGAGGTGCGGCAGCAGTCCGGGGAAGCGCGCCTCGCGCAGGTACGGCACGAGCCAGTCGAGCCGGTCCGCGGTGAGGTCGACCCACACCGCGATGCCGACGCGCTCCGCCTGATCGGTGAGCGCCGTCGGACCGTTCGCGTAGGTGCCCGCGCCGTTCGCGCGCACCGGTGTTGCCGGCGGCAGTCGCAGCGTCGGCTCTGCCTGCGGGAGCGGACGCGGCGACGGCCGCGCTTCGAGGGCCGCCGCGGCGTCGAGCACCGAGAACGGCAGGCTCGGCGCGCTGATCGGGAACGCCGCCTGCGAGCGCACGCGAACCGGTTCGGCGTGCACCGCGATTTCCGGGACCTCGTCCCAGCCGATCAACGCGCGCGCTTCGATCGTCGTCCCCGCGGGGAGCGGCGTGTTCACGATGACGCGCAGCCGCGCGATGACCTCGACGCCGGGACCGACGTCCGCCAGCGTCAGCCCGCTCGGCGTCAGCAGCGGCGAGGTGCCGGCGAAGTCGAGCAGCGGAACGTCGTTGACCGTCGTGCTGCCCGGGGCGTAGACGGTCTTGCCCGGCGCTTCGATGCGCGCGGTGAGCCGCTTCGCCGCACCGTCGCCGGCGTTGCGCAGCGAGAGCGTGTACGTCAGTTCAGCGCCCGCGTCGATCGCGTCGTCGGGCGTCGCGACGAGCGTGACGTCGTGCGAGAAATCGGGTTCGGCGTGCGTCGCGACGCGCATCGTATCCAGCGCGAACGGGACGACGTTGATGCCCGCGACCCGCGCACTGACTTCCAGCACGTCGCCGTGCGTGATCGTCGTGACGAGCCGCAGGTGCACCTTGGCCTCGCGCGACTCACCGGCCGGCACCTCGCCAAAGACGACGTGGTGCCCGTCGCGCGAGGCGCCCTCGACGCTTTCGAGCCGCAGTTCTTCGGGAAGCTGCAGCCGCACGCGCACGTCGCGACCGGCGTCCGTGCCTTTGTTCATGAGCACGAGGCGGCAGGTCGTCGTGCGGTTCGGCCGCAGCACTTCGTTGTCGGCGAGTTCGAGCTTCGACGTCTTCGCGGAGAAGCGCGGGCGCGACGCGACGACGTGCGCGGCCGAGCCGATCTCGATCGGGTCGAGCTGCGCGGTGCGCAAGCTGGCGCGCAGACGGACCTGCGTCTCGTCCTCCATCGTGGAGGCGACGCGCGCTTCGACGCGCACGGTGCGCGGACGACCGGGCTCGAGCGTGTCGAGCTGGATGGCCCCGTCGTCGCGCACCGGCAGCTCCTTGTCGCCTTCGCTCGCGCGCAGACCCTCGAGCCCCGCATCGGCGTCGAGCACGAGGCGCACGTCGGTCGCGACGTCGGTGCCGAGGTTCGCGAGGTGAACCGTCGCAACCGCGGCGTCGCCGGGTTCGAGCCGGCGCGCGCTCTCGCGCACGACGTCGTTGAACGCGGCCGGGAAGAGCGGTGCGGAACGCACGGTCACCGTGCGCTCGAAGTGGCGGCGCCCCTTCGACCACTCGACGCTCGCGCCGAGCGGAATCTCGTGGCCGTCCGGCTGCGGCACCGCGACGACCGCGGTCAACGCGACTTCGACCGAACGCCCCGGCACGAGGTCGCCGACCAGAAATGCGCCGCCGTCCGTCTCGCGGTCGGCCGCCGGCGCACCGTTCACCGAGCGCGACCCCGGCACGTAGACGAGGCCGTCGGGAAGCTCGACCGCGAGCCGCACCTGACGCGCGATCGCGGTTCCGCCGTTGCGCGCGCGCAGCGTCAGCGCGACACGCTGGCCGGGGACGACCTCGTCCTCGCACTCCGCGCGGAACTCCGTCTCACCGCCGGCGAACGTCGGCGCCGAGGGCACCTTCAGCGTGACCGCGGTCAGCGAGAACTCCGGCACTTCTTGCGAGCAAACCGCGGCCGTGACCGCGATCGCGCAGCCGTCCTCGACGACGGGATCGATCCGCACGCGGTAGCTGACGTCGATCGTCGTCCCGGGCCCGAGCGTCGGGACGGTGACCGCCGGCCGGCCGTACCCGAACGGATCGCGCGCATGCCCACCGGCCGGATGCCCGCCGACGCTCGCGCTCTCGTCGACGTACGCCGTGTTTGCCGGCACGGGCAGCAGCACGATCAGGTCGTGCGCGCTGCTCTGCCCGGAGTTGTGGACCTGCGCCTTGAGCTGCAGCTCCTGCCCCGGTGCGGTCTCGCGCACGGCGACCGCGGTCAGCTTCGTCTGCGGGTTCTTCAGCTGCGGCTTGCTGCGCACGACGAGCCGCACGACGTTCGACCCGATCAGCGGGACCTCGAACGACGAGATCGCGGCCTGCAGTGTGATCGGCGTGCCGTTCTCGATCGTCGGCGCGACCGTGTACGCAAGCGAGATGCGCCGCTCGCTGCCGGGCGCGATGTCGCCGATGTCGCAGCCGGAGCTTTGGAGCAGCGTCGTGAGGCCGCCCTGCTCGTCGACCGGCGTGCCGTCGATGCTCGCCGTGCCGACGAGGTACGTCAGCCCCTCGGGCAGTCGAAAGCGCGCTCGGAACCCCGTCGCCGTCCCGCCGCCGAGGTTGCGGAACGTGAAGGTCGCGTGCACCGTCTGCCCCGGTTCCACGACACGACCCGGCGAGACGACGAGCGTGCGCAGTCCCTCGGGCAACAGAGGCGTTTCAGGAGCGAAGACGTCGTTCAGCGTTCGCATGTGCCGGGACGGTGCGAACAACACGTCGCCGTACCCTGCTACGTACGGTCACACGATGACGAATGACTGCTCGCATTGCAACCTATCCCAAAACACCGCACGAAAAAGGCCCGCTCGTTCGAGCGGGCCTTTCGTTGTGTCGCGCCCTTCGACAAGCTCAGGGTGACAGGCTTAGAGGTCTTCTGGGTTGATGCCCTTGGGTTTGTATTGGGTGCGTTGGGTGGGGGCGCTGACGGTGGCTTCGGGTTCGTAGTCGCCTTCGTATTGGACCGTGTTTTCGGCCATGCGCTGGCGCTCGTACGGGCCGAGGACCTTCGGGTTCAGCTCCTGGCCGTTCGGTGCGATGACGTCGCTGTAGGCCGAGAGCGTGTCGTCGCCGTTCGGGTTGAAGTCGAGGAAGACGTTCTTCGGGCGGCCCTCGTCGTCGAGGTCCTGACCTTCCGGTTCGATCTGGAGATTGCGGTAGCGCGACATCCCCGTCCCGGCCGGGATCAGCTTGCCGATGATGACGTTCTCCTTGAGGCCGAGCAGCGGGTCGTGCTTGCCCTTGATCGCGGCGTCGGTGAGGACGCGCGTGGTCTCCTGGAACGACGCCGCCGAGAGGAACGACTCCGTCGCGAGCGACGCCTTCGTCACGCCGAGCAGCACCGGGCTACCCTCCGCGATCTTGCCGCCGTCGGTCTTGATCTTCTCGTTCTCTTCCGCGAAGATCGAGGCTTCGATGAGCTGGCCCGGGAGCATCCGCGTGTCGCCGCCGTCGACGATCTTGACCTTGCGCAGCATCGAGCGAACGATGACCTCGATGTGCTTGTCGTTGATGTCGACGCCCTGCGAGCGGTAGACCTTCTGCACTTCCTGCACGAGGTAGTTCTGCAGCGCGGTCTCACCGCTGATCCGCAGGATGTCGTGCGGGTTGAGCGAGCCTTCCGCGACCGGCTGACCGGCACGGACTTCCTGCCCTTCGACGACGTTGAGGTGCGTGTTCGCCGGGACGTCGACCTCGTGGTCCTCGCCGTCGGCGTCCGTCACGAAGACGACGCGCTTGCCCTTCTCCTCGCCGAACTTGATCGTACCGGCAACTTCCACCACCGGCGCCTCGCCCTTGGGCTTGCGCGCTTCGAAGATTTCTTCGACGCGTGGGAGGCCGGTGATGATGTCTTCCTGCGCGACGCCGCCGGTGTGGAACGTGCGCAGCGTCAGCTGCGTGCCCGGTTCACCGATCGACTGCGCCGCGATGATCCCGACCGCCTCGCCGATGTCGACCTTGAGGCCGGTCGCGAGATTGCGGCCGTAGCACATCGCGCAGACGCCGTACTTCGCCTGGCAGGCGAGGACGGAGCGAATCTTGACCGTCTTGATGCCGGCCGCGATGATCGCCTTGGCCTTCTCTTCGTCGATCTCGTCGTCGCGCTTGACGATCTTGTCGCGCGCGTTCTCCGGGTTGCGGAGGTCCTCGGCGGCCCGGCGACCGATGATGCGGTCGTAGAGCGGCTCGATCGTCTCCTTGCCGACGGTGATGTCGGTGACGGTGATGCCGTTCGGCGTTCCGCAGTCTTCCTCGCGGATGATGACGTCCTGCGCGACGTCGACGAGCCGGCGGGTCAAATACCCCGAGTCGGCCGTGCGCAGCGCGGTGTCGGCGAGACCCTTGCGCGCGCCGTGCGTCGAGATGAAGTACTCGAGGACGGTGAGGCCTTCTTTGAGCGACGCCTTGACCGGAATCTCGAGGATGCGGCCCGACGGGTCGGACATGAGCCCGCGCATCCCGCCGAGCTGCTTGACCTGCGCGATCGAACCGCGCGCGCCCGAGGTCGCCATCATGAACACCGGGTTGAGCGGGTTCTGCGCGGCCTGCATCGCGAGCGTGACGTCGTCACCGGCCTTCTGCCAGATCTCGATCGTCTTGTTGTAGCGCTCGTCGTCCGAGATGAAGCCCTGGTCGAACAGACCGTGCAGTTCGTCGACGTCGAGCTGCGCCTTGTCGAGGATCTCGTGCTTCGCCTGCGGGACGACGATGTCGTTGATCGAAACCGTCGTGCCCGACTGCGTCGCGTAGCGGAAGCCCAGCCCCTTGATCGCGTCGAGGAACTCCGCGGTCGCGGCGTTGCCGTACTTGCGGTAGCACTCGGTGATGAGCTTCTTGAGCGCGCTCTTGTCGAGCGTGTGGTTGAGGTACGGGTAGTCCCACTCGACCGGGAAGGCTTCGTTGAGGATCGCGCGCCCGACCGTCGTCTTCGTGCGCTTCCCGTCGAGGCGAACCTCGATCCACTCGTGGAGCCCGATCAGCCGGTGCTCGTACGCGAGAACCGCTTCCTGGGTGTCCTTGAACGCCGGCAGCGCGACGGTGCCGTCTTCCTTCTTGCGCGCGGAGCCGTTGCGGTAGACCGGACCGGCGTAGAGCGCGTCGTCGGCGAGCACTCCCCTCGCGGGGCCTTTGTACTCGTCGGGCTGGAACGTGAGCCAGTAGAGGCCCAGGACCATGTCCTGGGTCGGGATCGACACCGGGTTCCCGAACGACGGCTGCAGGATGTTGTTCGAGGACAGCATCAGGATGCGGGCCTCGGCCTGCGCGCCGGCGCTCAGCGGAAGGTGCACGGCCATCTGGTCGCCGTCGAAGTCGGCGTTGTACGGCGTGCAGACCAGCGGGTGCAGATGGATGGCCTTGCCTTCCACCAGCACGGGCTCGAACGCCTGAATGCCGAGACGGTGCAGCGTCGGGGCGCGGTTGAGCAGCACCGGGTGCTCGCGAATGACCTCGTCGAGCACGTCCCAGACCTCGGGACGCACGCGCTCGACCATACGCTTCGCGCTCTTGATGTTGTGCGCCTGACCGCGGTCGACGAGCTTCTTCATCACGAACGGCTTGAAGAGCTCGAGCGCCATTTCTTTCGGCAGCCCGCACTGGTGCAGCTTGAGGTTCGGGCCGACGACGATGACCGAACGGCCCGAGTAGTCGACGCGCTTGCCGAGCAGGTTCTGGCGGAACCGGCCCTGCTTGCCCTTCAGAATGTCCGACAGGCTCTTGAGCGGACGGTTGTTGGGGCCCGTCACCGGACGCCCGCGGCGGCCGTTGTCGATCAGCGCATCGACCGCTTCCTGCAGCATGCGCTTCTCGTTCTTGATGATGATCTCGGGCGCGCTCAGCTCGAGCAGCCGCTTGAGGCGGTTGTTGCGGTTGATGACGCGGCGGTAGAGATCGTTCAGGTCGGACGTGGCGAAGCGGCCGCCGTCGAGCTGCACCATC
>JAFAMK010000070.1 GCA_019233415.1 Vulcanimicrobiota bacterium | reverse complement strand
TTCATCTACAGCCTGCGCGTGCTGAACGGGAAGCGCGCAGCGCTGATCGACCACCTCGCCGCGCGCGGGGTCGACGTCGGCATCCACTTCGTCCCGGTCCACAAGCACACGTGGTCCGCCGAGGCGCGGCGCTCGCCGATGCCGGTGACCGAGCGCGTCGTCGACGAGGTCGTCACGCTGCCGCTGCACTCGTTGATGGCGGAGCGTTCGATCCAGCGGGTGATCGACGGCGTCACCAGCTTCTTCGCCTGACGGCGTGAACGGAACGCTGCACGCGCCGCGCTGCCGCTCGTGCGGCGCGCCGCTCGCGGTCGGGGTCGTCGACCTCGGGCTCTCGCCGCCGTCGAACGCACTCACGCCGCCCGAAGCGCTCGGGCGCGGCGAGACCTTCTATCCGCTGCACGCCTTCGTCTGCGAGCGCTGCTACCTCGTGCAGCTGGACGTCTTCGCGTCGCCCGAGGAGCTGTTCCGCGACTACCGCTACTTCTCGTCGTACTCGACGACCTGGCTCGCGCACGCGGAGGCGTACGTCAAGGAGATGACGCAACGCGGGATCGGCGCAAACCATCGCGTCGTCGAGGTCGCCAGCAACGACGGCTACCTGCTGCGCAACTTCGTCGCGCGCGGCGTTCCCGTGCTCGGGATCGAACCGGCGAGCAACGTCGCGGTGGTCGCGCGCGAAGCCGGCGTCCCGACGCTCGACGAGTTCTTCGGCGTCGCGCTCGCGCAGCGCGTGCGCGGCGAGTTCGGCACCGCCGATCTGATCGTCGCGAACAACGTCCTCGCGCACGTCCCCGACCTCAACGACTTCGTCGGCGGCTTAGCCGCACTCGTCGCGCCGAACGGCGTCGTCACGATCGAGTTCCCGCACCTGCTGCGGACGATCGAGGGGATGCAGTTCGACACGATCTACCACGAGCATTTCTCGTACCTCTCGCTGGTCGCGCTGCAGCCGCTGTTCGCGCGACACGGCCTGGAGATCGTCGAGGTCACCGAATTGCCGACGCACGGCGGCTCGCTGCGTGTCTTCGTCGCACCGCAGGGCTCGCGCGCAATCGACCCCAGCGTCGGCGCGGTGCTCGCGGCCGAACGCGCCGGCGGGCTCGAACGGCTCGACACCTACGTCGACTTCGGCGCGCGCGTGGCGAAGATCAAGGACGATTTCCTGATGTTCCTGCTCGACGCGAAGCGGCGCGGCGCGCGCGTCGCCGGCTACGGCGCGGCGGCGAAGGCGACGACGCTGCTGAACTACGCGGGCGCGCGCGCCGACGTGATCCCGTATGTCGCCGACAAGAGCCCGCACAAGCAGGGGAACTCCATCCCCGGCGTGCGCGTGCCGATCGTCGCGCCGGACCGCATTCGCGCGGACAAACCCGACTACGTCGTCATCTTCCCCTGGAACGTCGAGGCGGAGATTCGGGACGAGCTGGCCGACGTGCGCGGCTGGGGCGGGCGGTTCGTTCTCGCGATCCCCGAACTACGGATCGACCTGTGACGGTTCGAACGGCGGCAGCGCCGCGTCGCGCGCCGAGATGACCGCCACCGCGCGCGGCCAGTCGATCGCGAGCCCGGGGCTGTCGTACCGAAATCCCGTCGCGGCCTCCGGCGCGTACGGCGCGGAGAGCAAATAGTGCAGCGCCGAACGGTCGCGCAGCGTCTGGTAGCCGTGCGCGATTCCCGCGGGCGCGTAGAGCGCGACCTCGTCGTCCTCGTGCAGGTCGAACCCCTCCCAGCGGCCGTACGTCGGCGAGCCCGGGCGCACGTCGACCAGCACGTCGTAGACCGCGCCGCGCGTGCAGCGAATCAGCTTGATCTCGCCGTGCGGTTCGCGCTGGAGATGCAGCCCGCGCACGGTTCCGGCCTGCGCGTTGAACGCGTCGCCGCCGGATGCCCACGCCGTGACGAGTCCGAGCGTGGTGAACGCCGCCGCGTCGAACGTGCGCGCGTACCAGCCGCGCTCGTCGTGCGCGCGCGGCTGGCGCAGCTTCCAGACCCCGTCGAGGGAGGTGGCGATGACGTCCATCGCTGAGGGCGGTTTCTGGTTCGAGCGCCGGGTCCTGGTCACCGGCCACACCGGCTTCAAGGGCGCGTGGCTGTGCGCGCTGCTGCTGCGGCGCGGCGCGCACGTCGGCGGGATTGCGCTGCCGCCGCCGACGACGCCCAGCCTGTGGGCGCTCGCGCCGTACGCCGCCGATGTCGACGAACGGATCGTCGACGTGCGCGACGCCGAGGCGCTCGCGGCCGCGGTCGCCGCCTTCCGCCCGACGACGGTCTTCCACCTCGCCGCGCAGCCGCTGGTCCGGCGCGGCTATGCCGAGCCCGTGCTCACCTACGCGACGAACGTGATGGGGACGGTCAACCTGCTCGACGCGCTGCGCAACTGTCAGACCGTTGAAGAGGCGGTCGTCGTCACGAGCGACAAGGTCTACGCCGACGCGCCGCACCCCGGCGGCTACACGGAAGACGACGCGCGGCTCGGCGGGTACGACCCGTACGCCGGCAGCAAGGCCGCCGCGGAACTCGTCGTCGAGACGTATCGCAGCGCGTACTTCTCGCAGCCGGGCGCCGCACGCATCGCGACCGCCCGTGCCGGCAACGTCATCGGCGGCGGCGACTTCGCGGACGACCGGCTTCTTCCCGACGCGTACCGCGCGGTCGCGAGCGGCGCGCCGCTGCGCATACGC
>JAFAMK010000032.1 GCA_019233415.1 Vulcanimicrobiota bacterium | reverse complement strand
ATGACCCCGCGCAAACCAACGGAGCATGCTCCCCGGCTTAAAACCCCGCCAGTCTCGTAGAACGACTACAAGGCCGTAGTCAAGTGACAGCATATTTGCTATCATTTGATAGTGACTTCGCGGTCAAAGGGACTGTTCGGCTCGCGGACACGCGAACGCGTTCTCAAGCTGCTCGGAATCCTCGAACGCTCATATCCGCGCGAGCTGGCGGCTTTGCTCGACGAGGACCTCAGCGTCGTACAGCGGACCGTCGACGATCTCGAACGCGATGGGATCCTCGCCTCTCGGCTCTTCGGCCGCACGCGGCTCTTCGAGTTGAACCGAACGTATCAGCACTACGCGCGCGTGCGCGACCTGCTCGCTCACATGGGACAGACCGACCCCGAGACTGTCACCGCCGCCCAAAGAACTCGACAGCGCCCACGCCGGGCACGTAAGGAGATATGAACCGGCTCGACGCGAGCGCGACGCTCACGGACGTCGCCTTTGCCGTGTGTACGGCGCTCGACCGCGCCGGCGAACGCGCGGTACTCTGCGGCGGCAGCGCGGCGACCTACTATGCGCCGGAGCTGTATCAATCGCGCGACCTCGACTTCGTGCTCGGCTTCGCGGCGAGCGCCCGCGTCGTGGACACCGCGCTGCGGCCACTCGGCTACGAGCGGGCGCCAGAGGGGCTCTATCACCACCCTGCGATCCTGTACACGGTCGAGTTCCCGGCCGGTCCGTTGGCGATCGGCTCGGAGACGGTCTCGTCGTACGCGACGGAACGGCGCGACGACCAGCTCCTGTACGTGTACGCCGACCGACGTCGTGCGTGACCGGTTCATGCACTATTGGGCGTGGGGTGATCAAGCGGCGCTGCGCGTCGCGCTCGATGTCGCCTCCGTGCGGGCGGCGGACGTCGACGTCGCAGCGATCGCCGCATGGACCGGTCGTGAGCTGGCGGAGGCACCGGTTTACGATCGCGGGCGGCGCGATCATTTCCTGACGGAGCTGCGCCGCGTTACGGAGCGTCGTTTGTAATCGATTTCGAGACGAAAACGCGCTTTTTGGGCGTGGCGCGTATCGCGTCGAAACGGCGAAGTCCGGCGTAACCGTTCCGTCCTCGGTCGAGGGCGGCATTCCGATCACCGTTCGCGCGGCACGCGCGCTCGTCGCGATCAGCACCAACTAGTCGGCGACGGTTGGTTTGATCGTGCCGAAGCGGCCGGCGCGGAAGTCGTCGAAGGCGGCTTGGAGTTCGTCCGTGGTGTTCATCACGAACGGGCCGTAGCGGACCATCGGTTCGCCGATCGGGCGCGCGCTCAGGAGCAGCGCGTCGAGCGGTTCGCTTCCGGTGTTGCGCAGTGCGATCACGTCGCCGTCGTCGGCGAAGATGGCGTAGTCGCCGCGGCGGACTTCGCGTGCGCCGATGTGGCCGACGCCGCCGAAGACGTATGCGGTCGCGGTCCAGCCGCGCGCGACCGGTTCGGCGACGCGCGCGCCGGGCGCGAGCGTGACGTGCACGTAGCTCCACGGCGTGACCGTCGTGATCGGCCCGATTGCGCCGAACGCTTCGCCGGCCAGGACGCGCGCGATGACGCCCTCGGCGGGATGGACGACCGGGATCGTCGCGGACGGGACGTCCTTGTAGCGCGGCGCGAGCAGCTTGTCGGACTTCGCCAGGTTGACCCAGATCTGGAAGCCGTGACGGCGGCCGCCGCTGCGCTGGAACGCCGCGGTCGGCATCTCCGAGTGCACGAGCCCCGCGCCGCCGAGCATGTACTGCGCGTCGCCGGGGCGCAGGACGCCGTGATTACCGTGCGAGTCGAGATGCTCCATCTCGCCTTCGAGCAGGTACGTGATCAGCTCGAAGCCTTTGTGCGGGTGATCGGGCGCGCCTTCGGCGGTGCCGGGCGCGTGCTCCATCGGACCCATCTCGTCGAGCAGCAGGAACGGGTCGATCTGCTCGACCGCGCGCGCCGGGAGCGGGCGGTGAACGAGGAATCCGCCGCCTTCGAGCGTTTCCGCGGCCGGGATGACGCGGTCGAGCGAGCGCTCCGCGTCGTTCGTCTGAACGGACATGACGTTCGTACCAACCACCGAGGGTGCCGAACGGGTGCGCGATCCCGCCCGCCGAACCTCGGACCGAGGATGCGGCTGCTGCTCGTCGAGGACAACCGACAGCTCTCGGACTGGATCGCGAAGACGCTGCGGAGCGACAAGTACACCGTCGACTGCGTCTACTCGGGCGACGATGCGGACCACGTGCTGCGCACGGAAGAGTATGCGCTCGTCATCCTGGACCTTGCGCTGCCGAAACTCGGCGGGCTCGAGATCTTGCGCAAGCTGCGCGCACGCCGCAGCGCGGTCCCGGTCATCATCCTGACCGCGAACGACTCGCTCGACGCGCGGGTCGCCGGGCTCAACAGCGGCGCCGACGACTATCTCGCCAAACCGTTCGAGATGACGGAGCTGGAGGCGCGGATTCGCGCGCACCTGCGCCGCGCGAACACGCACCAGCAGGTCGTCGTGCAGTGCGGCGCGCTGGCGTTCGACAGCAACAGCCGCCAGTTCACGCTCGCCGGCGAGCCGCTCGCGCTGACCGCGCGCGAGCACGCCGTGCTGGAGACGCTGATCCTGCGTGCCGGCTCGACGGTCAGCAAGGCGACGCTGACGACGACGGTCTTCGGGTTCGACGACGAGGCGAACCCGAACGCGATCGAAATCTACGTGCACCGCGTGCGCAAGAAGCTCGCCGGGAGCGACATCGCGATCGTCACGCTGCGTGGCCTCGGCTACGTGCTCAGCGAGGAGCACCCGAATGGCGACTAGGAGCCTGCGCTTCCAACTTCTCGCGGGACTGCTGATCCCGCTGGGGATCGTCGCGTGCATTCAGTTCTCGGTCGCCTACCGCAACGCCGAGGTCACCGCGCACGCGGTCACCGACCGCATTCTGCTCGCCTCGGCGCGCTCGATCGCCGAGCACATCGGCTTCGGCGACTCCGGCCTCGACGCGACGATCCCGCCGGCCGCGCTCGGGATGTTCGACCTGGGCTACGGCGATACGGTCTATTACCGCGTGACGCGCGCCGACGGGCGGCTGCTGGCGGGTTATCTCGACCTGCCTGCGCCGCCGGTGCCCGCGCCGCCCTCGCAGCCCGAGTACTACGACGGGCGCTATCACGACGAGTCGATTCGGCTGGTCGCGGTGACGCAGCCGGTTTCGCTCGCCAACGGCGTCGAGAACGCGACCGTCGTCGTTTCCGAGACGCTCTACGGCCGCAACGCGATGTCGCGTGAACTGTGGATCGGCAGCGCGTGGCAGCAGTCGCTCCTGATCGTGATCGCGTGCGTGCTGGCGTGGCTCGCGCTGCGCCGCGTCTTCGCGCCGCTGCTGCGGCTGAGCCGTGAGGTCGAGGCGCGCGCGCCCGACGATTTCCGGCCGTTCTCGGTCGCCGCACTGCAGGCCGAGCTGGACCCGCTCGTGCGCGCGCTCAACGAGTACATGGGGCGCCTGCGCGCGCAGCTCGACGCGCAGCGGCGCTTCACCGAGAACGCCGCGCACCAGCTGCGCACGCCGCTGACGCTGCTGCGCACGCAGGCGTCGTTCGCCCTGCGCGGCGCCGACGAGCGCGAGCGCGCCGAGGCGACGCGCGCGATCGTCGCGACGACGCAGCAGATCACGCGCCTCGCGAACCAGCTGCTCAGCCTCGCGAAGGCCGAGCCGCACGGCCAGCCGCCTCGCCGCGATGCGATCGACCTCGTCGCGACGACGCGCGACATCCTCGTCGAACACGGCCGGCTCGCCGTCGACCGCCAAGTCGACCTCGCGTTCGAGGTCGCAGCGCCGGCCCCGGCGGCAACGGTGCGCGCCGACCCGACGATGCTGCGCGACCTGATCGTCAACTTGGTCGACAACGCGGTGCGCTACACGCCGGCCGGCGGTCAGGTCACGGTGACGGTCGACCGCGACCCGGACGCGTGCGTCCTGCGCGTCGAGGACACCGGCCCCGGGATTCCGGCGGCGCAACGCGCGCTCGTCTTCGAGCGCTTCTACCGCGTCCCGGGCGGCGACAGCGAGGGCAGCGGTCTGGGCCTTGCGATCGTCAAGGAGATCGTCGACGCGCACGGCGCGGCGATCGACCTGCGCGAGCGGGAAGGCGGCGGGCTCGTCGTCGCCGTGCGCTTCCCGGTTGCGGAAGAGCTTCTTTTAGGCGCCGGTGTCGCTGAAGCTGGGCGGACGCCACGTGAGGAGCCGGTTCTCGGCCCACGATAGCAGGTAGTCGGCGGTCAGTGCGACGGCCGCGAGGACGATCATCGCCGCGAAGACGCCGGACGGGTTGAACAGACCCTGCTCGGTCGAGATCAGCAGGCCGAGCCCGTGGCGCGAGCCGAGGAACTCACCGACGACCGCGCCGACCAGCGCGAAGCCGAAGCTGACGTGCAGGCTGGCGAGGATCCAGCTCATCGCGGCCGGGACGATCACCGTCGTCGTCACCTGCCACGGCGAGGCGCCGAGGATGCGCGCGTTCGCGATCAGCGAACGGTCGGCTTCGCGCACGCCTTGGAACGCGTTGCCGAAGACGACGAAGAAGACCATTACGACCGCCAGCGCGACCTTCGACTGCATTCCGAGACCGAGCGCGATCACGAAGATCGAACCGAGCACGATGCGCGGGATCGAGTTCGCCACCTTGATGTAGATGCTGAAGACGTCGGCGAGCAGCTTGTCGCGGCCGAGCACGATCCCGCACACGATCCCGAGCACCGCGCCGATCACGAAGCCGATGACCGTCTCCTCGAGCGTGACGAGCACTTCGCCCCACAGCGGGCCCTGCGAGGTGCCCTCGTTGATCCAGGTCCACAGCTGCGCCGCGATCATCGACGGCATCGCGAAGAAGAACGGGTCGATCAGGTGCGTGCGCGCCGCCAGCTCCCAGCCGCCGAGGAAGACGACGAGGATCGCGATCCGCAGCGCGTTGACGATGCGCCGGCGCCGGCGCGGCCCGGCGGCAGCGGCACGCTCGGCGGCGCGGTCGGACACGGAGACGATACCGTCGACGGTCATGCGGTCCTCGTGGCGGCGGCGAGCTGCGCCGGGCGCGCCGCGCCGAGCCGCACTTCGTCGCGCAGGTCGTCCCAGATGCGGCGCGACAGCTCGACGAAGGCGGGCTCGTAGCGAATCTCGGCGGTGACGCGCGGTCGCGGCAAGTTGACGTCGTAGACGGCCTTCACCGTCGCGGGCCCGGCGGTCAGCACGTAGACGCGGTCGGCGAGCGCGATCGCCTCTTCGAGGTCGTGCGTCACGAAGACGACCGACGCGTTCGAAGACGACCAGATGCTCAGCAACTCGTCCTGCATGACGACGCGCGTCTGCACGTCGAGCGCGCTGAACGGTTCGTCCATCAGCAAGATTTCGGGGTTGTTGATGAACGTCTGGGCGAGCGCGACACGCTTGCGCATCCCGCCGGAGAGCTGGTGCGGGTAGTGCTGCTCGAAGCCGGCCAGGCCGACGCGCGCGATCCAGTCGCGCGCCGCGGCGTACGCCTTCTCTTTCGGCATGCCGCGGTAGAGCGGGCCGGCGGCGACGTTGCGCAAGACGTTGCGCCACGGGAAGAGCGCGTCGGTCTGGAAGACGAACCCGACGCGCGGGTCGTTCCCGGTGACCGGCTTGCCCATCACGCGCACCTGGCCGGTCGTCGGCGCCGCGATCCCGGTGATGAGGCTGAGCGTCGTCGACTTGCCGCAGCCGGTCGGGCCGACGACCGCGACGAACTCGCCGCGCCGCACCGTCATGTCGAAGTCGCGCAACGCCGTGAGCGACGTGCCGCCCGGCGTGACGAAGCGCCGGCTGACGCCGACCAGCTCGATCGTCGGAACGTCCTCGACCGGGAGCGCGGACATGCTATCGGACCGCCGTCTTGTTCGCGGCGGTGACGAACTCGGTCGTGTAGGTGCGGCTCAGGTCGATGTTCTTGCCCTTCACGCTGCGGCTGAACGCGGCGAGCACGGCGAGGACGGTCTTCGGGCCGCTCGGCGGCATCCGGCCGTCGGTCGTGAACATCCGCTTGCCGTCGTTCAGCGCCTTGATGTACATGGTTTTGTCGCCGGCGTAGTAGTCGGACGGCATCTTGTCGGCAATTTGTGCCGCCGAGTGCGAGGCGATGTAGCGCAGCGTGCGCACGAAGACGTTGGCGAGCTTCTGCGCGACGTCGCGGTGGCTCTCGACATACGAGGTCTGCATGTAGAACGACGCGGCCGGATACGTGCCGCCCAGCACGCGGCGCGTCGACTCGTCGGTGCGCAGGTCGATCAGCACCTTCGCGTCGCCGGTGCGCAGCAGCCGCGAGACGGTCGGCTCGGTCGTCATCCCGCCGTCGATCTTGCCCTGCTGCAGCGCGGCGATGAACGTGTTGCCGGCGCCGACCGGGAGCGAGGTGACGTCGCCGGGCTTCAGCCCATTCTTCACCGCGATGTACTGCGTGAGGAAGTTCGTCGACGAGCCGAGCCCGGTGACGCCGAGCGTCTTGCCCTTCCAGTCCGCCGGCGACTTGATCGTGTTCGCCTCTTTCGACGCGACCAGTTCGACCTCGCCCGGCGCCTGGCTGAGCTGCACGATCGACTCGACGAACTTGCCCTTCGACTGCAGGTCGATCGTGTGGTCGTAGAAGCCGACGACGCCCTGCACCGCGCCGGCGAGCAGCTCGTCCTCCGCGTCGACGCCGGCCGGTTCGGTCAGCAGCTCGACATCGAGCCCTTCGTCCCTGAAGTACCCGAGCTGTTCGGCGAGCTTGGCGGGCAGGTAGATTTGCTTCTCGACTCCGCCGACCATGATGCGAATCTTGTCGGCGGCCCGCGCGCTCGTCGGCGGAACGGTGGTGATCGCGAGCGCGAGGCAGGCGGCCAGCAGCGCAAGCGTTCCGATGCGGATCATGCGTGAAAGTATGCGAGCCACAACCTTTCTCCAGCCTTTCACGGTGAGCGTGGTCTGAAAATTCTTTTCGCCGTCCGTGGAGATGAAAGCTCGATGAAAGGTTAGGTCCGCTACAGTGCAACGAAATTCCATCCACAGGAGCACTGGATGTCAAGGATCGTCCCTCGGGTCGTCGCCGTCGCGCTCAGCGCGTCCGTGCTCGCGTTCACGCCGCCCGCGGCGAACGCGCTCAAGTACGCCCCGATCGAGCATCATCTCAAGGTCGACCCGTCGATCCCGAACTGGTCGCCGCAGCCGGTGGCCTCGGAGCCGGAGGAGGAACTCAACCTCGTCGGCGCCGACGTCATGGACGAGATCACGCTCGGCTGGATCAAGATCTACCGCAAGCAGTATCCGCGGCTCAGCGTGACGATGGAGGCGCGCGCCTCCGGCTCGGGCGGACCCGCGCTCGTCAACGGAACCGCCGACATGGCGCCGGTCGGGCGGGAGCTGCTCCCCGCCGAGCACGAGGCGTTCGTCAAGAAGTTCGGCTACGAGCCGTTCGCGATCCGCGTTGCGACCGGAAGCGCCGGTTCGCTCGGCAAGACCGCCGCGTCGATCATCATGGTCGACAAGGACAACCCGATCCAGGGGCTCTCGCTTGCGCAGCTCGACGCGATCTACTCGACCTCGCGCAAGCGCGGCCACCCGCCGGTGACGACCTGGGGCGATCTCGGGCTGACCGGCGCGTGGAAGAACAGGCCGATCCACCTCTACGGCCTCAAGTCGCCGAACGGGATCGAGCAGTACTTCCAGGCGCGCGTGATGGAGGACGGTACCTACAAGACCGACATCCAGTTCACCAAAGGGGAAGGGTTTACGCACGCGTTCACCGTCGCGGCGAAGGACATGGCGACGCATCCCGGCGGCTTGACGTACGCGCTCCTCGCGAACGTGCAGCCGAACACGAAAGTCGTTCCGCTCTCCGAGAACGACGGCGGGCCGTACTATATGCCGACCGTCGCGAACGTCTACACGCACAAATACCCGCTGAGCCGGTACGTCTACATCTTCGTGAACCGTCCGCCGGGGACGCCGCTGAAACCGAAAGTGAAGGAATTTCTGAAGCTCGTGCTCAGCCGTGAAGGCCAAGCTGTCGTCGCGAACGAGGGCGTGTATATTCCGCTGACGCCCGACGTCGTCCGCGAAGAACTCAAGAAGCTCGACTGACGTGCCGATCAGGAGAACTGTCAGCATGGTTACCACCAAGCCCGTCTTTTCGTTTGTCCTCGCCGCGCTCGTCGCGTCGAGTGCCGGCGTGGCGGGAGCCGCCGAGAAGAACTGGACCCCGCCGAAGGCCAAGATCTACGCGCAGGTGCTCAGCGATCGCATCATGGCGGCGCATCCCGAACTGCTCAGCGTCACGTTCCACGGCGTGCCGCCGAACATGACCAAGGTGTACACGATGTTCGCCGGGTCGTATCCCGACCGCATCGGAAACGCCGACGATCCCGACGACATCGACGTGACGACCAAGGGCATCACGATCGTCGACCCGCGCTGGCACCGGACAAACGACACCGTGAAGAAGTTCGTCGTCCAGACACCGCTGCGTGACGCGAGCGGTGCGAACATCGGCTTGATCGTGTACGCCTTCAAGAACGACTCGCCTGGCAAAGACGACGAGTCGAAGTACTACGCCGCCGCGCTCTCGATGCGCGACGCTCTGGAGAAGGACATCCCGAGCTACGCCGCCCTGTTCGAACCCGCCAAGTAAACCCCATCCCGCGACGGCCCACTCCGGGTGAGCGGGCCGTCCGAATCATCGAGGTATCACATGACCCCCACTGCGTCGCGTATAGTAGCCGCGCGTGTTCTGCTTCTCGGCTTCGGCCTCACGACGGTGCTGTCTGCGCCGGCGTTCGCGCAGAGCGCGTCCCGGCAGCGGCTCATCACCGGGTGCGGCGGTTCGACCTATGCCAGCGCACGGCGTGCGAAGGAGTTGGCCGATGCGCGCAAGGCGGGCTCGCGCGCGACGCCGGCACCGGTCGCGCGAGCGAATGCGCAGACCGCGCAGGGTGAGGCCGAACGGCCCAGCATCGACGCGGCCAACGGGGTCGTCACCAAGACGACGATCAACAGCGAGGCGCTGCAGTCGTCGAATTCGCAGAACTCCTACGATGCGATCAAAGACGTTCCGGGCGTGCAGCAGACCGACACGCGCGGCGGGGCGATCACCGACAGCCTCCAGATTCGCGGGATCAAGCTCAGCAGCACGACCAGCTACCGCCTCGACGGCGGGCTGCCGATCGCGAACAACATCGCGATGCCGATCGAGGACAAGTGCCGCGTCGAGGCGCTGAAGGGCGCCGGCGCGCTGGAGTTCGGAATCGCGAGCCCGGCCGGCATCGTCAACTACGTGATGAAGCGCGCGTCCGACATTCCGAACACCTCGATCGCGCTGGTCGGGAACGGCTACGGCCAGTCGATCGGCTCGGCCGACGTCGGCGGCCGCTTCGGCAGCTACGACCAGTTCGGCGTGCGCGTCTCGCTCGCCGGCGGTGAGTACGGCTCGTTCACGCGCGGTGCGGGCGGAACGCGCTACCTTGCCGCGATGACCGGCGACTGGCAGCCCTCGGACCGTGCGAGCCTGCAGCTCGACTTCGAGCAGTTCGGGATCGACGTCATCGAGCAGGCGCCGCTGCAGCTGCTCAAAGCGGTGAACGGCAAGATCACGGTGCCGAACGTGCCGGACCCGACCGTGCTGCTCTCCGGCCCGTGGGCGAACAACATCGGCGTCGCGCAGAACGTCTTCGCGCGCGGCAAGTACGATCTCGGCGGCGGCTTCCAACTCGTCGCCGAGGCCGGCCGTTCGGAAGGGAACCGCCCGACCCGCAACGTCGCGCAGATCAGCGCCTACAACCTGGTCACCGGCAAGGGCACGATGACGATCACCCAGGTCACGAACCAGGAGACCGTCAACGGCTACCAAGACGTCCACCTCAAGAACCATGCCGAGTTCGGAGGCGACGTCGCGAACGACTTCACGGTCGGCTGGACGCACAACGTGCGCGACTTCAACAACCCGCAGAACCCGCAGGTTCAGCTCGTCCAGAACATCTACCACCCGATCCTGTACCCGACGATCCCGGCGCATCCGGCGAGCGTCATCGACCTGCCGAACAACGACTGGGACACCGACTACTACGCCTCGGACAACCTCACGCTCGGGCACCTGCGGCTGCTCGGCGGCGTGCGCCAAGTCAGCTACACCTCGGACTCGGTCGCGGCGAAGACCTTCAAGCACCTGCGCACGGTGCAGTCGGTGCTCGCACCCGCCGGCGGGTTCGTCTTCGACATGACGCGCAGCCTCTCGGTTTACGGCAGCTACTTGCAGTCGCTCGAAGAGAGCGGCCAGGCGCCGGTGAACACGGCGAACGCGTACAGCGTTCTTCCGCCGGCGCGCGCGACGCAGCGCGAGATCGGGCTGCGCACGAGTGGCAACGGCCTTACGACGACGCTCGGGTACTTCTCGATCAACAAGGGCAACGCGACGACCGACCCGGTCACCAACATCTTCGCGCTGAACGGGACGATCGACTACCAAGGACTCGAGTCGACCGCGTCGGTTCGGCTCGACCGCAACCTGACGTTCAACACCGGCGCGCAGCTGATGCGCGCGCGCCAAGATTCGATCGACGACCCGACGATCAACGGCAAGATGCCCGAGAACACGCCGAACTTCAGCGGCAGCGCCGGGTTCGCGTATCGCTCGGTGGTCAGCGGCCTCGGCTTCAACGTCGGCGCGAACTACTTCAAGCTGCGCCAGATCAACCCGCAAGACCAGGGCGTTCTGCCGGGCTACATGGTCGTCAACACCGGGGCGAGCTACGTCGCCCGGATGGGCGGCCGCCGCTACACGCTCAACCTGAACATGAACAACGCGCTCAACAAGCGCTACTTCAGCACCTCGTCGAGCAACGCGTTCGGCGTCGGCGCGCCGCGCCTCATCAGCCTCACCACGCGCGTCGACCTCTAAAAACCGTACGCCGTCGCCGGCAGGACGCCGGCAGCGGTTCGGCGGGCCGGCGGTGAAGCCATCGCACCCCCCTACGATGGCTTCACCGCTCGTCGCGCGATTGCGTCAGAGACGCATCGTCGCCCGCATCACCGTGACGGCGGCGCCCGCGACCGTGATGCGGCCGATCGCATCGGGCGGTTCGCCGTCGACCTCGACGTGCGCGCGCCCGGGCCGGTGGACGTGCATCCCCTGCTCGACGACGTACGCGCGCTCACGGACGATCCCGTAGCGCGCGCAGTACGCCGCCATACCGCCGGTCGCGGAGCCCGTGAACGGGTCTTCCTTCACGTCGCCGAAGTCGGCGAAGTGCCGCGCGACGAGCGCCGCGGGCGCATCGTCACCGCGCGCGAAGACGTGGACGGAGAACCAGTCGCGAGCGGCGTGCTTGAAGAGCGCGTGGCGGTCGGGCTCGACGCGGTCGAGCGCGTCGCGCGACGCGAGCGCGATCATCAGCTGCGGTGTCCCCGTGCTGACGGTCTGGGGCATCGCGCCGGCGAGCAGGTCGTCCTCGCGCAGCCGCAGCGCCGTTGCGACCTCGGCGCGCGGGACGGTGGCAAGGAACGTCGGCGGCGGCTGCGACATCGCGTACGGCGCAGGATCGAGCGGCCGGATCGCGACCGGAACGACGCCGGCCGGCATCTTGATTCGCACGAGGTCGCGGTCGGCGAACATGCCGCTCTCGCGCAGCGCGTGCGTCGTCGCGATCGTCGGGTGTCCGGCGAGCGGAATCTCGCCGTTCGGCGTCCAGTAGCGAACGTTCACGTCGGACTCCGCGTCGCCCGGGAAGACGAAGCTCGTCTCGGAGAGGTTCGTCTCGCGCGCGAT
>JAFAMK010000344.1 GCA_019233415.1 Vulcanimicrobiota bacterium | reverse complement strand
CGGGGTTCTGCGGGATCCCGGCGTCCCTCGCGAGCTGCGCGATCAACTGCTCGACATCGGGGTCGGGGATCGCCTGACGCCCTTTGCCGACCGCCTTGTCGTACTTGAAGAAGCCCGCGCCGCTCTTCTGGCCGAGACGCCCTTGCTCGACGAGCTTCGCGATGATCGGGATGCGCCCGAGCGGCTGACCGCCCTGCGACTGCGAGATGAAGTGGTAGACGTCCAGCCCGGACAAATCGGCGACCGCGAACGGACCCATCGCGAACCCGAATTTGTTCTTCATCACGTCGTCGATGCGCGCCGGGCTGACGCCCTCTTCCGCCAGCTCGACGGCTTGCCGTTCGTACTCGAACAGCATCCGGTTGCCGATGAAGCCGAACGCGTTCCCCGAGACGACGGCGACCTTGCGCAGCGTCTTCCCGAGCGCGAGCCCGGTGGTCAGCGTCTCCGGCGACGTGGCCTTGCCGCGCACGACCTCGAGCAGCTTCATGATGTTCGCCGGCGCGAAGAAGTGCAGCCCGAGCACCTTGTCGGGGCGCTTCGTCGACGACGCGATCTCGTCGATGTCGAGCGTCGAGGTGTTCGACGCCAGGATGCACGCGGGCTTCGTCAGCGCGTCGAGCTTCGCGAAGACTTGCTTCTTCACGTCCATCGACTCGAAGACCGCCTCGACGACGACGTCGACGTCACCGAGACCGTCGTAGGTCTCTTCGAACGTGATCGAGTTGGCGCGCTTCCACGCGTCCTCTTGGCTTAAGCGACCCTTGTCGACCTGGTACTTGAACATCCCGAAGACCATCTCGCGGGCTTTCTCGACCGCCTCGTCCTTCGTCTCGACGACGGTCACCGGAATGCCGGCCTCGGCGAACGTGATCGCGATGCCGGTCCCCATCGTCCCCGCGCCGATGACGGCCGCGGTTTTGATCGGGAGCGGATCGGTCTTCGGCAGCCCCGGAACCTTCGCCAGCTCGCGCTCCGAGAAGAAGACGTGGCGCAGCGCGAGCGACGGCTTCGAGCGGACCAGCTCGTCGAACAGCCGCGCTTCGCGCGCGATCCCGCGGTCGAACGGCAATTCGATCGCAGCCTGGACGGCGTCGATCAGCTTGTGCGCGGCGAACCCGCCGTTCTCTTCGGGCGGAACCATCATGTGCGCTTGCGC
This sequence comes from Vulcanimicrobiota bacterium, assembly GCA_019233415.1. Taxonomy (GTDB): domain Bacteria; phylum Vulcanimicrobiota; class Vulcanimicrobiia; order Vulcanimicrobiales; family Vulcanimicrobiaceae; genus Vulcanimicrobium. Next base: position 4,446 of record JAFAMK010000344.1, on the reverse strand, counting down.
GACGACGAACGGCGTCGCGAAGAGGCCGAGGTTCGCCACGCCCAGCTCCGCGGTCTTCGCGGAGATGCGGCGCCTCGGCTTGCCGGCGTACGCCTTCGCGGCCTCGACCACAGCCTGTCCTGAGCTTGTCGAAGGATCGCCATCGACGACGTCGTCCAAGATGCCTTTGGCTTTCGCGTCGGGTGCTTTGACGTTCTCGCCCTTGAGCATCATCTGCAGCGCGTCGTTCGCACCGATCAGGCGCGGCAGCCGCTGCGTTCCACCGGCGCCCGGCAGGAGGCCGAGCTTGATCTCAGGCAAGCCGACGCGCGAGCGCGCCGTCGCGACGCGGTAGTCGCACGCCAGCGACAGTTCGAGTCCGCCGCCGAGCGCGTTCCCGTCGATCGCCGCAACAAATGTCTTTCCGCTGCGCTCGACCGCGGCGATCACGTCGCGGATCGTCTTCGTCTCGGGCGTCGGTTCGGTCGTGAAGTCGTTCACGTCTGCGCCGCCACTGAAAAGCCCGTTCGCGCCAGTGAAGATCACCGTCGTGACGGTGTCGTCGGCACCGGCCGTCTCCACGAGCGGCACCAGCTCGCCGCAGAGCGCAAACGAGAGCGCGTTCACCGGCGGATTGTTCAGGGTCAGGACGCGGACGCCGTTTCCGGCATCCGTCACCTGGATGTAGTTGCTCATGTTGCTTTCTGTGTGCGGTCTGCGGCTAGGCGGTCACGAGGGCGCGGCGCTCGACTTCGAACATCTCTTCCGCGCCCGCCATCACGTCGCCCGAACCTTCGGTGATCTGCTTCTGCAGCCACGCGGCCTGCGAGAGCACGTTGTGCGCGTAGAACGTCGCGGTCTGGATCTTCGCGGTGTAGAACGGATCGGTCTCGCCGGCCGCCAGCTTCTCGGCGGCGACCTTCGCGCCGCGGAAGAGCTGCCAGCCGCCCGCGACGATTCCGAAGAAGTTGAGGAACGGCACGGAGTTCGCGAACGCCTTGTTCAGGTCGCCCATCGCATTCATCCCGATCCACTGCGCGGTGTCGGCGAGCGCCTTCGTCGCGTCGCCGAGCGGCTGCGCGAGCGCCTTCACGTCGGCGTTCTCCGACGCGCCGAGTTCCTTCGCGGTCGCGCCGATCTGCTTGAGGACCTTGGTCGCGCTCGCGCCCATGTCGCGCACGAGCTTGCGGCCGATCAAGTCGAGCGCCTGGATGCCGGTCGTGCCCTCGTAGATCGTCGTGATGCGCACGTCGCGGTACTGCTGCGCGATGCCGGTCTCTTCGATGTAGCCCATCCCGCCGAACACCTGCAGCGCGGTCGAGCAGACGTCGATCGCGCGCTCGGTGAGCCAGCCCTTGACGACCGGGATCATCAGCTCGACGAACGCCTTGTGCTCCTTGCGAACCGCCTCGTCCTCGGCCTTGAGCGCGTAGTCGAGCGAGGCCGCCGTGACGTACGCGAGCGCGCGCATCGCCTCGATGTTGGACTTGCACCACAGCAGCATGCGGCGCACGTCGGGGTGCTTGATGATCGCGACCGGCTTCGGATCGCGCGAGGCGGCGTCGCGGAACTGGATGCGTTCCTTCGCGTACTCGACCGCGTGCTGGTAGGCGCGGTCGGCGATCGCGAGCCCCTGCACGCCGACGCTGAAGCGCGCGGCGTTCATCATCACGAACATGTACTCGAGGCCGCGGTTCGCCTCGCCGACGAGGTACCCGATCGCCCCCTGGCCGCTCTCACCGTAGTTGAGCGTGCAGGTGGGGTTCGCGTTGATCCCCATCTTGTGCTCGATCCCGGCGCACTTGACGTCGTTGCGCTCGCCGAGCGAGCCGTCCGCGTTCACGAGCACCTTGGGGACGATGAACATCGAAATGCCCTTCGTCCCTTCGGGCGCGCCGGGGAGCCGCGCGAGGACGAGGTGGATGATGTTCGGCGCCATGTCGTGCTCGCCGAACGTGATGAAGATCTTCTGGCCCTTGATGCGGTAGTGGTCGCCGTCGGGTACCGCCTGCGTGCGAACCTGCGCGAGGTCGGAGCCGGCCTGCGGCTCGGTCAGGCACATCGTCCCGGTCCACTCGCCGCTGACGAGCTTCGGGATGAAGGTGTGCTTCTGCGCCTCGCTGCCGAACTGCTCGATCGCCTCGATCGCGCCCTGGTTGAGCAGCGGGCCGTTGGCGAAGCCGATGTTCGACGCGTTCCACATCTCGAGCGTCGGCCCGAGCAGGAGCTGCGGCAGCCCTTGCCCGCCGAACTCGGCGGGAACCGGCAGACCGATCCAGCCGGCCTTCGCGAACGACTTGTAGGCTTCTTTGAAGCCCTTGGGCGTCGTTACGACGCCGTCGTTCCAGGTGCAGCCTTCCTTGTCGCCCGACTGGTTCAGCGGGTCCAGAACCTCGGTCGCGAACGTCGACGCTTCGTCGAGGATCGCGTCGAGGACGTCGATCGTGTCCTCGTAGCCGGGGAGCTTCGCGATCTCCTCGGCACCGGCCAGTTCGCGCAGGACGAACTGCATGTCGCGCAACGGCGCGCGGTAGGTGCTCATGACGTCTCTCCGTACAGGTCGCGGCGGAGCCGCTGCAGCGCCGCGATGAGGTTGGTGAGGTAGGGCTTGAAGTTGGCCTTGATGCGCTCGAGCCGCTCTTCACCGGCGTCGGTGATCCGGTAGAGGGTGGTGCCGCGCTTCGTCGACGCGTCGAGCTCGCCGCGGATGAAGCCGCGTTCTTCGAGCCGGCGCAGGAGCGGGTAGATCGTATTCGGATTGACCGGGAAGATGCCGCCCAAGGTGGCGATCCGCTGCATCAGACCGTACCCGCTGTCGGGCTGGGCGTGCAGCATCTGCAGGACCAGAGCGGGGAAGACGGTCTTCGTCTTGACCTCCCCCGTGAATACGCGGTCGCCCCAGAGTTCCCGGGGGAACTCCGCGGGGTCGGCCCCCGCCGCGGCGGGTACGCCGGGGCTCGCCGCCGCATCCGAGGATGCGAGGGCAGCCGCCCTTGACCGCTCTGCCATATGTTATAGATAATAGGTTAAAGCTAAGCCGTCAAGACGTCCAGCGAGGGTCTCAGCCGGAATGACGATCCCGTCCGCCACGCTCCCGGTCTTCATCGCAGAGTACCTCCAGCCGCCCCGGTCGATCGCCCTCGCCGAGCGGGTGGACGGCCGGACGCGGGCGCTCGGCTCCGCCGAGGTCCACCGGCGGGCGGCCGCCGTCGCCCACGCCCTGCGGGCGCGCGGGATCGGGCGGGGTGACCGGATCGCGATCCTGGCCAACAACCAGGTCGACTGGCTCGTCGCCGACTTCGGCATCCTCTACGCCGGCTGCGTCGTCGTCCCGATCTTCTCGACGACCGCCGACGACCAGCTCGGCTTCATCTTCGCCGACAGCGCGGCGAAGCTGGTCTTCGTGGACGACGCGAAGGTCGCGGCGCACGTGCGCACGCTCCCCGGCGCGCCGCCGGTCGTCGGCTTCCGCGACGAGTCGGCCGACGGGTTCGAGGCGTTCGTCCGGTCGGGCGAAGCGCAGGCGGACGACGCGGTGCTGCTGCGCAGCTATCACGACGGGATCGCGCCCGACGACCTCGCGGTGCTGATCTACACCTCGGGGACGACCGGTCAGCCGAAGGGCGTGATGCTCTCGCACCGCAACCTCGTCGCCGACGTCCACAGCGCGTTCGACGCGAGCGAGAGCGGTCATCACGAAGGACAGATCGCGTTCTCGGTGCTGCCGTTCGCGCACATCTACGAGCACACGGACTCCCTGGGCTATCTCTACAACCGGCTGATCCACTACGTCAGCACGCCCGAGCACCTGCTCGAAGACCTGCGGGCGATCCGGCCGTCGTACGCGGCCTTCGTCCCGCGCATCTTCGAACGCATGATCGCCGGGATCATCGGAACCGCGCGCGCGGGCGGCGGGCTGAAGGCGAAGCTCGTCCCCTGGGCGCTGCGCGTCGGCACCGAGTACGAGCGCGCGATCCGCGACGGCGGCGTCACGCCGGGACTGCGCCTGCAGCACGCGCTCGCAAAGCGGCTCGTGCTGAGCAAGATCCGCGCGACGCTCGGGCTCGACCGGCTCGAATACTTCGTGAGCGGAAGCGCGCCGCTGCACCGCGACACCGCGCTGACCCTCGCCGCGATGGGGCTGAAGGTTCTCGAAGGCTACGGGCTGACCGAGACCGCGCCGGTACTCACCGTGAACCGGCCCGACGACAATGTGCTCGGCACCGTCGGCACACCGGTGCACGACGTCGAGATACGCATCGCCGAGGACGGCGAGATCCAGGCCAAGGGGCCGATGATCATGCTCGGCTACTACAATGTTCCGCGGGAAGAACAACCCTTCACCGACGACGGCTGGTTCTGCACCGGCGACATCGGGATGATCGACGCGCACGGCCACCTCGTGATCACCGACCGCAAGAAGGAGCTGTTCAAGAGCAGCGGCGGAAAATGGATTTCGCCCTCGCG
>JAFAMK010000050.1 GCA_019233415.1 Vulcanimicrobiota bacterium | reverse complement strand
ATGACGACGTCGCTCGCGCCGATCGCCTTCACCATCGCGGCGCGCTGCGTCTGCACTTCTTCGGGGGTCAGCTCGCGCGCGTAGCCGCCCGTCCCGGTCGCTTCGATCCCCGCGACCTCGAAGAACTTCGCGCCGAGCGATTGCACTTGTTCCTTCACCGCGCTGCGCGCGTCGTAGCCGGTGACCATCGCGCCCAGACGCCGCGCCGTTCCGATCGCCTGCAATCCCGCCACGCCCGCGCCGATCACGAACACTTTCGCCGGCTTCACGGTACCGGCGGCGGTCGTGAGCATCGGAAAATACTTCGGCAACGTCGAGGCGGCGAGCAACACGGCCTTGTAACCGGCGATCGAGGCTTGCGACGAGAGCGCATCCATCGATTGCGCGAGCGTCGTGCGCGGGATGAGCTCCATCGCGATCGCGGAGAGACCGCGCGTCGCGTACCGTTCGACCGAGCGCGGATCGCCGAGCGGCGACAGCAAGCCGATCAACGTCGCACCGCGCGGGATCCCGTCGAGTTCCTCGTCGGAAGGCTTGCCGACGCGGGCGACGATCTGCGCGCCTTCATAGACCGCCGCGCCGTCCGCAAGCGTCGCGCCTGCGCCCGCGTACGCATCGTCCGGCGCGAACGCGAGCGCGCCAGCGCCGCGCTCGACCCGCACCGCGTGGCCGTCCTTGACGAGCTTGGCGACGACGTCGGGGACCAAAGCGACACGGCGTTCCCCGGGCGCGCGCTCCTTGGGGACCGCGATGTTCATGCGCGGAGTATCGAGACCAAGCCCGGTCGTCCCTTCGCCGCCCTAGAAGCGGGCGACCAGCCGGACTTCGTTGAGGGGCTGCTTGTACGTCAGGATCCCCTGATCGACGAACTCGCGCTGCATGTCCTCGAGCGTCCCTTCGTCGATCCGCAGATCCGGCTTGACGTCGTAGCGCGGCGCGGCTTTGAGGACCGGGATCGTTTGCTTCGTGTACTTGGCGTACGCGTCCAAGTTCGTTTGCGAGAACCAGCCGCTGCCAGCGATGTCGGCTGCGGCACGGCGGAGCGCACCCATCACGGCGCGCGCGTTCTCGACGTTGGCGAGCAGCGTCGCGCCGAAGAACACGCCCGACGCGGCGATCCCCGCCGGCGGCTGACCGACGATCTGCGCGAGCTTGCGCTGCGCGAACACTTCGGTGAGCGGCGATGCGGCGAAGACGGCGTCGATCGCTTTGCGCTCGAGCGCCGCTTCTTGATCGGGCTGTGCGATGTTGATCGGATCGACGTCGCGGACGTGCAGGTTCGCGGGGCGCAGGATGCGCGCAACGTAGTACGCCGACGCCGCGCCGGCGCCGCCGTTCCAGCCGATCTTGCGGCCGCGCAGCCCGGCCGGCGAGCGCAGGCCGCCGTCGTACAGATCCTGACGGACCATGAGCGCCGAGGCGGGACGGCCGCCGCGCGGTTGATACGCGGTCGCGGCGACGAACTTCACGTCGAGTCCGCGGTTGACGGCGTTGAAGAACGCGGCGGAGAGCGCCGCGGCGACGACGTCGAGCTGTCCTTGTGCGACGAGCGCCATCGAGTCTTGTCCCGCAACGATCGGCGTGAGGTTCGGCTCGAAGCCGGCCTCGCGCAGATAGCCGCGCTCGGCCGCCACGAAGAGCGGCGCGAACAGCGTCGACGGTACGTAGCCGATCCCGAGCGTCTTACGGCTCTGCGCGAAAAGCGCGGTCGGGAACGCGGCGCTGGTTGCGGCTGCGGCGGCGGCGCCCAAGAATCGTGCGCGAGACGTCATGCGGATGCGGGACTCCTTGTAGCGGTGGAAGGAAGTTCGAGGATCGCGTGCTGGCGCAGCAGTTCGTCGCGTACGGCCGCAACGTCCGCTTCGCCGCGCTGCGCGTGCAGCGCCGCGGCGATCCCGGCGGCGTGGCCGGTCGCGAACGCCGTCCCCATCACCCGTGCCGACGCGAAGGCCTCGGGCTCGGCGTCGATGACGCGCCCGCCGGCAAACAGGTTGTGGTGCGTCGCGCTGCGGAGCGTGTCGAGCGCGATCCCGTAGGCAGCGTCGTCGCGCAGCCGGCGCCACACGTTCGGCGCGCCGGGCGCCGGATGCACCTCGACCGGCCACGCGCCCA
>JAFAMK010000040.1 GCA_019233415.1 Vulcanimicrobiota bacterium | reverse complement strand
CAGCGCGATCGGCGTCGTCGAGATGCCGTGGCCGAACGAGATCGTCGCCAGCGACGAGCCGCTCCAGTCGGCCGGCTTCGCGACGATACCAGGATTCTCGCCGGGCAGCTCGACCTCGGTCGGATCCCCGAACCCGAAGTTGCGAATCGTGCGGTACATCGCGCGCGGCCCGACCGCCAGCCCCACCTCGGCGGCGCCGACGTTGTGCGAGTACGCGACGATCTCTTCGAGCGACTCGCTGCCGAGGTTCGCGGCCATCATCCCGTCCTCGGCATTGTGGATCGTGCGGCCGCCGATCGTCAGCTCGTCGCGCGCCGGGAAGCGCGTGAACGTGTCCACCTTGCCGCTCTGCAGCGCCGCCGCCGCGGTGATGAGCTTGAACGTCGAGCCCGGCTCGTACGCGTCGCTGATCGCACGGTCGCGCCACGCATCGGGCGGGAACGCACCGAAGCGCGCGGGATCGAAGTCGGGGACGTTCGCGACCGCCAGCAGCTCGCCGGTCCACGGGTCCATCACCATCGCGGTCCCGCTGCGCGCGTGGTAGGTCTTCACGCTCGCGCCGATCAGCCGCTCCGCCTCGAACTGCAGGTACGGATCGAGCGTCGTGACGATCGTGCGCCCGGCGACGGCGCGTTCGACGACGTGCGTCTGGCTGAACGGGATCGCGTGCCCGTAGAGGTCGGTCTCGATCACCATGCTGCCCGGCGTGCCGCGCAGCAGCGGGTCGAGCGAGTATTCGAGCCCCGCGAGTCCGTTCTCGTCGGTCCCGGTGTAGCCGATCACCGTCGACGCAAGTCGGCCGGAGGCGACGAAGCGCATCCCGGTTTCTTCCGCCTTCGTCTCGATCCCCGCGATGTTGAGCGCGCGCACGCGCTCGGCGACGTCGTGCGTGACCTTGCGCGCGAGCCAGCGGAACTGCACGCGGTCGCGCAGCGCCGGTTCGAGGTCGGCCGCCGGCTTGTGCAGGATCGGCGCGAGCGTCAACGCGACCGCGTGCGGCTGCGTCACCTCGGTCGGCACGGCGAAGATCGACTCGGACGGCAGCGAGCGCACGAAGACGCCGCCGTCGCGGTCGAGAATCGCGCCGCGCTTGGCGAACGACTCGACGGTCGCGTCGTGCTGCATCAGCGCGGCGTGCGCGAGCTTCGGCCCCTGGCGCACCTGCACGTCGCCGAGCCGGAACGCCAGCAGCATGGCGAGCGCGACGACCACGACGAGCGAGACCTTCGCCCGTACGGGTGCGACGCGCGCGAACGCACGCGCCGCCATTACCGCCCGCTAAGCCACGCGAACAGTGCGATCCCGCTCGGCTTCGGCGCCGCCTGCGGTTTCGGGACGCGCACCAGCGCGTACACGTGCGGGTCGTGCAGGTGCAGCGCGGTCGCGAGCGCCGCGAGCCGCTCGGGCGAGCGCAGCCGCACGATCCGGTCGTCGAGCCGCTGCGTCTCGGCGAGCAGCTTCGTGCGGTCGTCTTCCGCGTGCGCGAGCGCATAGTTCAGCGAGGTCAGCCGCGCAGTCAGCGCCGTGTACCCGAGCAGCGGCAACAGCAGCAGCACCGTGACGAGCGCGACCACTCGGACCGGCGCGTGCAGCCGCCGCCGCGCGCGGCGCGTGCGGCGTTTCGTCGCGGTGCGGACCGGTTCGAGCCGCCGGCGAGGCGGCTCGGTGAAGACGCGTTGCGGAGCGATCATTCCGCCACCTCGACGACTTCGGCGACGCGGAGCTTCGCGCTGCGCGCGCGCGGATTCGCCGCCAGCTCGTCGTCCCCGGCGACGATCGGCTTGCGCGTGACGGCGCGCGCGCGCGGGTCCTCGCGGAAGGTGTGCTTCACGATACGGTCCTCGAGCGAATGAAAGCTGATGACGGCGACACGGCCGCCGGGGACGGTGCGGTCGAGCGCGGCGCCGAGCCCCTCGCGCAGCGCGCCCAGCTCGTCGTTGACCGCGATGCGCAGCGCCTGAAAGGTGCGCGCCGCGGGATGGATGCGCGCGTGCACGGGCGCGCGCACCGCGCGCGCGACGATGCCGTCCAAGTCGGCGGTGTCGCGCACCGGCGTGCCGGCGTCGCGCAG
>JAFAMK010000290.1 GCA_019233415.1 Vulcanimicrobiota bacterium | reverse complement strand
CGAGGCTTGGTACCGCGTCGACGACGGTGCGGTCTTCCCGCTCGCGCCGGGCGTGCGCGCTGCCGGCGACGATGGCGCGGCGTACGGCTTCCGCAACTTCTCGGTCGACGAGGTCGTCGGCGAACTCGAAGCGCTGCTGCAGCGGCTCGCGCGCGTGAACGCAAACGCGCGCGTCGTGCTGACCGTCTCGCCGGTCCCGCTCGTCGCGACCTGCGAACCGCGGCACGTGCTGGTGTCGTCGACTGCGTCGAAGGCGATCTTGCGCGCGGCGGTCGACGAGATCGTGCGCCGGCACGCGGAAGTCGCGTACTTCCCGAGCTACGAGATCGTCACCGGCGCGTTCAACCGCGGCGCGTATTTCGGCACCGACCTGCGTTCGCCGACGGCGGAAGGAATCGATCACGTGATGCGCGTCTTCTTCGCGCACTGCGCGGACGGTACGCCGCGGCCGGCACCGAACATCCGGTTGTCGGACGAGATTGCGCGCGACATGGACGTCGTGTGCGACGAAGATCTGCTGGCACGATCGTAGCGAGGAGTCGATGGGCAAGTATTTCGGAACCGACGGCGTGCGCGGCGTCGCGAACGGCGACCTCACGCCCGAGCTGGCGTACGCGGTCGGCCGCGCCGGCGCGGCGGTGATCGCGCACGATCAGCCGCTCGACAAACCGATCGTCGTCGGGCGCGACACGCGGCTCTCCGGGCCGATGCTCGAAGGCGCGATCGTCGCGGGGATCACCTCGACCGGCCGCAACGTCGTGCAGCTCGGGATCGTCCCGACGCCGGCAGTCGCCGCGATCACGGCCAGCATCGAAGCCGCCGCGGGCGTGATGATCTCGGCTTCACACAATCCGATCGCCGACAACGGGATCAAGTTCTTCGGCGCCGACGGGTTCAAGCTCTCTGACGCGGTCGAGCACGAGATCGAGGCGCTGATCGACGCGCCGAACGGCCTGCCACGCCCAACCGGGCTCGACATCGGGATGGTCACCCAGACGCGCGGGCTGATCGACAACTACTTCGCGAAGCTCGTCGTGGCCGGTGCCGACCTGCGCGGCTGGACCGTCGTCGTCGACGCGGCATTCGGTGCGGCATATCTCGTCGGCCCGAAGATCTTCGAGCGGCTCGGCGCGCGCGTCGTCGCGCTGCACTGCGAGGATGACGGAAGCCGGATCAACGTCGACTGCGGCGCGACGCACCTCGCCGCGCTGCGCGCGCGCGTGCGCGAGGAGATCGCGCGCTCGACCGGCCCGGTCGTCGGCGTCGCGTTCGACGGCGACGCCGACCGTGCGCTGTTCGTCGACGAGGCCGGCGAGCTGCTCAGCGGCGATCACGTCATGCTGGTGCTCGCGCGCGACCTCGACCAGCACGGCGAACTGCCCGGCGACACCGTCGTCGGAACGGTCATGGCGAACATGGGCTTCGAAAAGGCGCTCGAACGCGAGGGAATCCGTTTGCTGCGCGCGGCCGTCGGCGACCGCTACGTACTCGAAGCGATGCGCGCCGGCGGCTACCGCTTCGGCGGCGAGCAGTCCGGACACGTGATCGACCTCGCGCGTGGCACGACCGGCGACGGGCCGATGACCGCGGTCGCGCTGTTCGCGACGGCCGCGCGCGCGCGGCGCACGCTGCACGATCTCGCGAAAGACTTGATCGTCTATCCACAAGTTCTGCTCAACGTGCGCGTCGCCGACAAGACGGTGGCGGAGCATCCGTCGGTGCGCGACGCGGTCGCCGCCGCGGAACGCGCGCTCGCCGGCGACGGTCGCGTGCTCGTGCGTCCGTCGGGAACCGAACCGCTCGTGCGCGTCATGGTCGAAGCGAACGACGAAGTGCGCACACACGCACTCGCCGACGACATCGCAGCGACCATTCGCGCGCTCGCGTGACGACGCGCACACCATACAAAAACTCCCTCGCCCGACTACCGACGCGAGCATTCCCCGCCGAATCAAATCCGGGACGCTGAAAACTCGAATCCTAACCCAAGTCTGTGAAGGCTGACGAAAGTCATGCCGCGGCTTCGTGGCGGCTCCGCCGCCCACGAAGCCCCCAGATTTTCTTTACGTTGGGGGACGTTTAGCGGGAGGAGAGACCCACCCAAAGCGCCTATCCCATGGCGTGGTCCGTTTGTGGGACCATCGGCCGACGAAGCGTCTAACGCTCCGCCGGATTCGCATATACCTGCTGATGATCACGGAGTCCGCCGGTAGCACGGCGGAGCGGGGGACGATCCACGGTAGGGGTGAACGCGCCGGTCGGCGCGCGGGCGATTTCTTCCGTCCGAACCCGTCAACTAACCCCGTACGTGTGGAAGAAGGAGCAGTCTTTGCATCGTTCCCTCCTCACCGGGCTAGTCGTATGCACCTTGGCGGTTGGTTTGCCAGCCGTCGCAAGTGCAGACGCGACGGGTGACCTCGGTGTCAAGGCGGCCGCGACGGCCGCCGCCGATGTCGCAGCGCCGACCCGCGGCGCGGACCTCGCGATGTGGAACGCAGCACCCTCGAAAGCCGACGAGACGGCGACCATTGCGCCGATCCGGGTGTCGCGTTTCCTCCACATCCAGAAGCTCGCCGGCGGGATCGCCGCGAGAGGCGCCGCGATGGCGTCGAACCTGACCCGCAACGCCATGAAATTTCTTGGCGTCCCGTATGTCTTCGGGGGCACGTCGGCCTACGGGTTCGACTGCTCGGGCTACGTCCAGCACGTCTTCGCGATGATCGGCCTCCATCTGCCGCGCACGGCCGACGCGCAGTTCGACGCCGGGAAGAGCTTCAAGGGGCAGCCGCGGCCCGGCGACCTCGTGTTCTTCCACACCTACGACGTCGGCGTCTCGCACGTCGGGATCTCGCTCGGCGGCGACCGGTTCGTCCACGCCTCGTCGAGCCACGGCGTGACCGTCTCGAGCCTGCACGACAGCTACTGGGCCGCCCGCTACCTCGGCGCGAAGCGCGTCGTCAACTGACGTCGAAGCGCCGTCGCCGTGACGAGCGGTGACGACGACGATCTCCGATCCCGAGCGGCCAACGGCTACGTCGTCTGGCCGCTCGCCGTTTTGGACCTGTTCCGCGAGCCGCCCCAGGCGACGGCGTGGTGGCGGCTCCACACCCGCCAGGCGTTCGTCTTCGGGATCGCCGCGACGCTGGCGTACTTCGTGCTGCTGGCGCTCCCGCTGCTGCTGGCGGTCGCGATCCCGCCGCTTGCGGGCTCGCCCACGGCGATCATCTGGGTCTACGCGCTCGGGCTGCTTGCCGACATCGTCGGCGCGTTCGTGCTGATGGGGCTCGCGCTTTCGTTCCGCGAGCGGACCCTGCGCGGCGACCTGTTCGCGATCCCGTGGATCACGCCGCTTACCGACCGGCTCTTCCGCCTCGACCGCGACCCGCGCCGCTAGCCCCTTCGACAGGCTCAGGATGACGGGAGCGGACAGGCTCAGGATGACGAGAGCGGACAGGCTCGGGTGACGGCGGCGACAGGCTCAGGGTGACGTGAAAGGCGAAGGGGTCGCGTCGCACCGATGGGGTGTAGCCAAGCGGTAAGGCAGCGGACTTTGACTCCGCCATGCGTTGGTTCGAATCCAGCCACCCCAGCAGACCATCTTGGGAGCCGAGAGGAAGCTCGCCGCGGCCGAGCAAGTCCGGCCCATGTTCCCCGTCAGCCTGAGCTTGCGTCCCGTCATCCTGAGCTTGTCGAAGGGCGGCCTCGCGGCGATCGCCCTCACCGTCCTGACTCTCGCGGTTGGCGCTCCGAGGGCCGGCCTCGCGCAAGGGGACTCGGGCGCGGACTTTCGTCACGCGCAGACGCTTTTCCACGACGGCAAGTTCGCGGAGGCGGTCGCCGCGCTCGACGCGTATCTCCTCGCGAACCCGCGCGACGCGCGGGCGCTCGTGCTGCGCGGCGACGCCAAGGCCGACCTCGGCAAGAACGAGGACGCGCTGCGCGACTACAACGCCGCGATCGGGATCAACCCGGACTACCAGTACGCCTACGTGACGCGCTGCGAGACGCGCCTCCAGCTCGACGACGCGAAGGGCGCGCTCGGCGACTGCGACACGGCGATTCGGCTCGACGGCTCCGACGCGCAGGCCTACGAGGACCGCGGCGACGTGCACTTCGCGCGCGAGGCGTACGACCTCGCGCTGAGCGACTACGACCGCGCGGTCGAGCTGGGCCGCTCGACCGCGTACCTGTTCGCGGCGCGCTGCGACTCGGAGCGGCTGGTCGGCAAGCGCGACCGCGCGCACAGTGACTGCGAACGCGCGCTCGCGCTCGACGGCAAGAGCCGGCGCGCGCTGTGGGCGAACGGCCGGCTCGCGCTCGTCGAGGAGCGCTACGCCGACGGCATCGCGCACCTGAACGCGTACATCGTGCAGAACCCGTCGTCGTCGACGACCGCGTACTATTTCCGTGGGCTGGCCTACAACCGCATGGGCAGCTACCGCAACGCGCTCGACGACTTGCGCACGTACGTGCAGCGCACGCCCGACGATCCGGACGGCTACAAGGAGCGCGCCGTCGCGAACTACGGCGTCGGCGACAAGACCGGCGCGCTGGCCGACCTCGGCGTCGCGCTGCGCGGGTATCGCAAGGACGCGAACAGCGCACAGGCCGACCGCGTGTCGGCGATGGTGAAGGCGATCAATGCGGGGCAAGCGCCGACCCCCTGACGCGAATGCCGACAGCCTGACGGCGCTGCTCGACGCGTTCGCGCGCGGCGACCTCAGCACGGCCGCCGGTTGCTTCTCCGCCGATGCGACGTACCGAGAGCCCAGTCGAACCGGGCTCGCCGGTCGCGAGGCGATCGCCGCGCACTTCGCGCGTTTCGTGGCGTCGGGCGTCGCGTGGACGTTCACCGTCGACGAGGTGATCGCGAACGGTGCACGCGCGTGCGTCGTCTACCGGTTCACCGCATCCGGAGGCGACGGTGAACCGCGGCGCGAACGCGCGGGGTGCGCCGTGGTTCGCATCGACGAGCGCGGCGAGATCGCGGAGTGGCGGGAGTACGAAGGATGAACCTCAACGGCAGCACGACTCAGCAGAACACGCAAGCCCAGCATCATCCGCACGAAGACCTCTCGATCCACGTGCATGCGGTCGACGACATGCAAGTGTTCGAGCTGACCGGCTCGCTCGACATCGCGACCTCGCCGACCGTGCGCGCCGCGCTCACCAGCGCGTCGGAGCGCAACAGCCATCGCCTGATCGTCGACCTGACGCGCGTCGACTTCCTCGACTCGACGGGACTCGGCGCGCTGATCGGCGGACAGCGCCGCGCGAAAGAGTTCGGCGGCGAAGTGCGGCTCGTGGCTAAAGAAGGCCAGATTCTGCGCCTGCTGCGCATCACCGGTTTGCTGAAAGTCTTCGCGGTCTATCCGACGCTCGACGACGCCGTGAACGACGGCCAGCGCGTCGGCGATCTCTAATGCGATGACGGCGCGCTGACGGAGGTTCCGACGCCCTCACCGTAGTAGCGCCCGGTCGTCCAGAAGAAGCGAAGCTGACGTCGACGAGGGGTGTACGAATGTCGGGTGGCGATACCGTTCCCGCGATCCTTCCGACCCAGTTCGAATCGGAGGGCGTCGGCAAGCTCGCGAGCAGCGTGAACATGTTCCGCGGCTCGGTCAACGTCGTGAAGACGCTGGTGAATTTGCCGGGAAAACCCGGCGATTCGACGCTCGCGGTGACCGTGCAGATGACCTCCGACAGCGCGGTCAGCCAGCAGGCGCAGCAGTGGAACCTCGACGCGCCGACCGGCACGCTCGGGCTCGGTTGGACCATCGCGCGCAGCCGCATCGTTGCGCAGACCGGCGGCGGGCTCGCGCCGCAAGCGATGAGCTACGTGCTCGAATATTCGAACACGTCGACCGCGCTGATCGAGGACGACTTGCCGTGGCTGCGCGGCACGCTCGACGCGGCCACCGCCCAAACGCTCGAAGCCGGCACCGTCAGCAGCGCGGTCGTGCAGGCGTTCGCGGCGCAGAGCGTCGCGCTCGATCCGCTCTCGCAGCTCGTCGCCAATGGCGCGAACTGGACGCTGACCGACGTCACGTGGGAGCGCACGTTCTCGATCGTTCCCGGTAGCGGCGGCGCGTCGGTCTACGACGGCGGCATCAGCTATCAGCTGCAGAACTTCCAGTTCTGGCACGTGCAGTACTATCCGGCGTTCGAGCGCTGGGAGATCACCACCGAAACGGGCGAAGTGCGCGTCTTCGGCGGCGGCGTCACGCAGGTCGGCGCCGTCAACGCGAGCACCGGGAACAGCATCGAGTGGGGCGTGACGTGGACGAGCGCCGGCTCGAACTGGAGCGGTCCGTCGCAGAGCACCGACGGGCAAGTGCAGTACGCCGTCGCGTGGAACCTGTGCACGCGCAGCGACCGCTGGGGCTCGCAGGTCAGCTACGGCTACAACGAATTCGCGCGCGGCGGTGACGGGCTGCTCGGGAACAACGTGGAGCAGGCCGTCGGGACCGTCGGGACCGTCGGGAGTAGCGGCCTGCCGTACACGAAGGCGTGCTACCCGACGTCGATCGTCGACGCGTTCGGGCGCACCGTCACGTTCGCGTACGGCAACAAGACGTTCACCGCAGCGGCGCAGGAGTATGCCGATCCGCACGTCGCGCTGATTCCGGCCGACGTGCCGGAAACGCCGCCGTCGAACCTCGGCCTGGCGGGGCCGTACCAGGACTGCTACGAGACGCTGTACCTGCAGTCGATCGCCGTGACCGCGAGCGACGGCAGCCCGATGTACACGCTGACGTTCAGCTACTCCGAACCGGTGGCGGTCGCGTCGCCGCTGTTGAGCGGGTCGCTGCAAGTGACCGCGGCGAAGCGCTACTTGATCGGCGTCACGGAGACGAACGCCGCCGGACAGACGCCGCCGGGCTTCGCGTACACCTACTACCTCGACGGGCCGAACTACGGCGCGCTGCAGTCGATCGCGTACCCGCAGGGCGCGCAGGCGACGTGGACGTACGCGCCGGGGCTCGAACTGGCGATCTGCAACCGCGCGGTGACGGTGGACGCGCCGGTAGCAGGTGCCGTGCCGTACGTGTGGCTGGGCGAGGACTACGTCGTCTCGCTGTGGGTCGCCGCCGACGGTCTGTCGGCGACGCTCGACGTGTACACCTGGGTCGGTCAGTGGGTCCAATGGTCGGGCGGAACGCTGACGCCGTCGGGCAACAACAACTTCGGGAACGCGCCGCAAGCCGTCGTCAACGGCGTTTCGTTCGCGATCGTGTTTCCGCTCGGCGAACCGGCGCAGAACGACGTGTTTCTCGTGTCGCGCGACGCGAGCCAGCCGACGCAGTGGACGCTCGCGGACACGCTTGCGCTGACGGGGACCGTCACGTCGCTGGGCGGCGGCGCCACCTTTGTCGTCGCGACGGCCGAGGATGACGCGGGAACGACGCAGCTCTACTGCTGGACCTGGAGCTGGCAGCAGCAGACGTGGCTCGGGACCGGCGGACCGGTGTCGACCTCGCAAGCCGGACAGGCGCTGAGCGTCCTCGCCGGCGACGAGTTCTATCTCGTCGCGACGACGTCGGCCGAAAATAATCAAACGGCGCTCGCGCTGTTCGCGGTCGACGCCGCGGCGCAGTGGACCGCCGGCGGAACGACCACGCTGAGTAACGGGACGGGTGGCAATCCCGACGGTGCCGTGATCGGCGCGGTCGGCCCGTCGTGCGCGGCGTTCACCTTCGCGAATCCGGAGAACACCGTCGAGGCAACGGTTCAGCTCGTTCGCTGGGACGACGACTACGCGTTCCTCGCCGCGTCGGCGTTCACGATCTGGCAAGAAACGCTCGACCAGGGCACCGCGCCGTGGCCGCCGGTGCCCGTCGTCGTCGGGAACGGCCTCGTCAGCGTGCAGCAGTACCTCTACCGTTTCGACGCGGGCGAGTGGAACACGACGCAGTTCACGGCGTCCGACAACAGCGCGGGTTGGCTCGGCTTCGCATCGACGAACGACGTCGTCGCGCAGGTCGCCAACGACGGGACGGGACCGCAGGGCGCAGTGATCGCGTACGATCCGACGGTGCCGGGGTTCGTCGGTCCGACCACGGTGCCGGTACCGGCGATGCAGGGGTATGCCGGCGAGGCGGGATGGCCGGTCGCCGGCGGTGACTTCTTGGTCGCGTGCGACGGCGTGTTCTATCGCGGTTCGTCGACCGATTGGGTGAGCGCGCTCGCGACGCCGGTCTTCACGTTCCCGCAGGAGGTCGACAACCAGCCCGTCGACTCGACCGCGGTCGCGAACGGCGCGCCGCAGTATCTAGCGTACGTCGTTCCGGGCGCGTCGCCGACCGACGACGCGGTGCAACTGATCGTGCTCCAGAACGGCGGCACCCTGCCGCTCGGCTCGGCGCTCGGCGGGACGACGTTCACCGATCCCGGCGAGGCGAGCACCGGTCAGGCGCCGGTCGGCCCGTCCACGATCGTCAGCTATCCAGCGAACGCCTCCGGCTTCGGTGCGGCGCAGCAGTTCACGCTCTACCGCTACGCCGGTCAGGCGATGAGCGGCCCGATCCTCGACTTCCCCGTCAGCGGCTTGACGGTCGACGACGGTTTCGGCGGCACGTACACGACGGCGTACGAGTTCGACCCCTCGTCGGCGGCGTGCGATCCGACCGGCACGGTCGTGAAATACTACCGCTCGGCGACGTACCGCGGTGCGACGTCGGCAGCGACCTCCGCGATGGGCCGCACGGTGTACTCGTACCAGAACGGCGTGCAGCCCGGCGCAGAATACAGCATGGTCGACGGGCTGCTCGCGCAGACGGCGGACTTCGCGGGCGCGTGCGCGTTCACGACGATCTATAGCGCGTCGCTGGGGTTGACGCCGGACGCGTCGGGGACGATCCCGGCGGGGATGCTCGCGGCCTGGCCGGGCGGCGTCACCGCGCCGAGCGCGGCCGCAACGATGACCTACACGGTGCTCGACGGCTACTACGCGTACTGGTTGATCGTCGACACCGACGGTGCGACGTGGAACGTCGACTACGACGGAAACCCCGACGACCCGGCCGGTGTGCGCGTCTTCACCGGGAGCAGCGTGCGCAGCTCGACGACGGAGTGGACCGTCTTCACGGCGCGTAACTCGAATCCGACCGTCGCCGACCCGGCGCCGGCGCCGCTGCACGGCGGCTACGCGCGACCGTCGGCGTCGACCGGCCGGCGCGACGGCGTTCCGCTCGTCACGCAGTTCGACTACCTGCCGGACCTGTTCGCGGCGCCGTTCCACGGCGGGATCGTCACGCGCGGCTACGCCTTCGTCGATGCGAATGCCGCCACCGAGGCGCACGCGTACGCGAACACGTACGGCTGCGAGGTTTCGGACGCGCTGTGGTACGCGAACGTGCTCGCGCCGGTCGTCGCGCTGCAGCACACGGTCGCGGTCGGCGGTGCCGCGGCGGTGACGGTCGAGTCGCAGGCGACGACGTGGAGCGGCTGGACGCAGGCCGGCGGCGCGCAGCTGACGGTGAACGCGCCCGCGCAGAGCTGGTCGTGGATCGGTGATCCAAGCGGAAACGACGCCGGCGTGTTCCCGTTCGGCCAGACGCCGAACCCGGCGCTGTGGCGGCTGCG
>JAFAMK010000255.1 GCA_019233415.1 Vulcanimicrobiota bacterium | reverse complement strand
TCGCGCTCGCGGACGGCACGGAAGCCCTCTTCGCCGACGCAGAACGCGGCGGCTGGTACCGCACCGCGAGCGACCACGAAACGCTGGTCGCGCGCGAAAAACCGAACTACGACGGCGCCGAACCCACCGGCGCCTCCGTCGCTGTGTTGAACGCACTACGCCTCCACACCATCACTGGCGACACCCGCTGGCGCACGATCGCCCAGCGTGCCCTACGCTTCTACACGCCAACGCTAACGGAACATCCGACGGCGCTGCACGAGATGCTGCTCGCCCTGGATTACTTCGTCGACACACCACGCGAGGTCGTCCTCGTGTGGCCTCCCAGCGAAGCGCCGTTCATGATCGGCGAGTCGTCGCTCACGCCCTTGCTGGAGCCGCTGCGGCGACTATTCTTGCCGAACCGCGTACTGTTGGGCGCCTCGGAAGGCGCCGAAATCGAGGCGCTCGCGAACCTCGCGCCCCTCGCCTCGCGCAAGATGGTCCTGACAGGACTCCCGACAGCTTACATCTGCGAGCACGGGTCCTGCCAACTGCCGACCACCGATCCCGCGACGATGACGGCGCAGCTAACCGGGTATTGAGTATTTACATTCGCCTCTCTTCTCGTTCACGCTCAGCGGAATGGAGCTTGACACGGATGCTTTCAACCTAGTAGCATTGCAGCAACACCCCCGCCGTCATGACCTGCCGGCGGGTTTCTCTTTTCGCCGTATTCGGCCATGACTCGCGTAGCCGTTCTCATCGACGGCTCAAACCTACTCGGCGCGCTCGGCCGCCTCGATCTGGGTTATCCGGCGCTTCGTCCTCTTCTCACCAGGGTGGTAGGACCGGATCATCTGACCTTCGCGCGTTTCTACGGCAACCCATCGCCGACCGAGCCGTGGAGTCGCCGATGGAAGGCGTTCGTAGCGGCAAACCGACACGTGGAACGGCTGGACTGGTTTCAGGGATACCGACAAAAAGCCACCCGCCTCGAAAAGGCGATCGACGTGGCTGTGGCCGCAGACCTCTTTGATGCACATCTGTCGAACCGTGCCGACAAGGCCGTTGTCTTGGGCAGCGATGGCGATCACCTCTATGCACTGAAGCTTGCCAGCAAATACTTCCCAATCAGAGCCTTCGTCGTCGAATCTCAACCCACTCGCATGCTCGCGCGCATGAGGCTCCGATTCACCGTTCTGACGAGAATCGAATTGCTGGCTCTCGGCATCGCGCAACACGGCATAGGCTCTCCGACCGTATCAGCTCACGCTGCTCCGAATGGCTCCCCGTGGTTGACGCCGATCCTTACGGGCGCGGCGGGTGATCCGTCGCCCGCACCTTCGATTCCAAGCCACGCAGGAATGCTCGAATAGCGATTCACGCTCAACGAACCGCAGCGCTACTCCACCTGCGAAACGGTGGAGAAGCCCGCGGGGCGGGCCGCGTCCGCCGACGCGTCGTTAGGTCACTACTGCTCGTTAGGCGGACCGAACCACGTGGTCAGTGCGTCGGTGACGCCCTGCTGCGTAGCGTCCCCCACCCACGCTACATGGCCGTCGGGACGAATCAACACGGCGGTGGGAGCGGCGACCGTTCCGAGTACCGGAAGCTCCCATGTACCAGCGTACGTCGCGTCGATCAGCTGAACTCGGTCGGCCCATTGCGTGATGTCGATGGCGCCAGGTCCACCGAGGTTGATGAGTACCGGCCGGGCACCGTGCAGCAGGGTGAAGACGCGCAGCGGGCCGTCGGCGGTGACGAGGTCGAGATCGGGCATGCGGCGCCCGAGTAGTGGGTGTCCCTCGCCGAGGTCGTAGTGAACGTCCAGGCCGGACATCATCGCGGCGAATCGCTTGCGCGGTTCGTCCATGCGGAAGATCTCGGCCAGCGTTTCGCGCAGCGCTTCGATACGGTCGTCCAAGCCGCGGAGAACCGCCACTTGCGCCATCGTGGTGCGCAAGACGCGGGCACCGACGGGGTGGCGCTCGGTGTGATACGTGTCGAGGAGACGTTCAGGCGCTGTTTGCTTGACGACTTGGGCCAGCTTCCATCCGAGATTCACCGCGTCTTGCAGGCCGATATTGAATCCCTGTCCGCCGATCGGGGAATGCACGTGCGCGGCGTCGCCCGCGAGCAGAACGCGCCGTTCGCGGTAGGTCGCGGCTTGGCGCGCCATGTCGGTGAACCGGGAGATCGTCCGGGGGTTGTGGACTCCATAGTCGGTACCGTAGACGGCGATGAGTGCCTCGCTGAGATCGCGCAACGCGGGTTCTTCGCTGGTGGCACGGGCGTGCTGTTCCGTCACCATCACGCCCGCGAACTCTCCGTCTTCGAGCTTGCTCCACGCATGGGCGCCGAGCGCGTCCTGCCGGAGGCCCCATTCCGGCTCTCCCGTGATCTCGACTTCGGCGAGCAGACTGCTCGTCGACGCGTCCCACCCGGGGAACGCGATTCCGGCTGTTTTCCGGACCATACTGCGTCCGCCGTCGCACCCGACCAGATAGCGCGTCCGTAACGTTTGACCGTCGGACAGCGTCACGTCGACGCCGGTGTCGTCCTGCGCGAAATCCGTTGCCTCACGTCCGCGATAGATCGGCACCGCGAGCTCGTCGACCCAGCCGGCCAAGATGCGTTCGATGTGCTTCTGCCACAGCGCAAGCCCGTAGTTGTACCGCGTGGGAAAGTCGCTGATGTCCAAGCGAATCCAGGCAAAGCCCGCGACCTGCGCCGGCGTTCCCTCCGAGAGAAACCGCTCGGCGATGCCGCGCTGGTCGAGAACCTCGATCGTGCGCGCGTGCAAGCCGCCCGCGCGCTTACCCGCCAGGTCCTGGCTAACACGCCGCTCGACGATGGCAACGTCGACACCTGCCAACGCCAGCTCACCCGCCAACATCAACCCCGTCGGACCCCCTCCGACGATCACCACCGCATGCTCGATCACCGCCCCACTCGCTCCTCTTCCGCCGGTTCTAGCGCATCAGTGGGCGATTGTACGTCACGCCCCGGGGCTTGCCGCAAGGCCCCGGTCGTGCGGTATACTGAAAGTGGAAGAGGTGGTTTCGACCTGCGCCGTTACGACGCTGCGTACCAGTCCAAGACGCGGAGCGCGCGTAGGGTGTTCCACCAGCTGGCTCGGCCGATGCCGGGTTCCATGTCGAGGATGTGGTGTTCGGCGTAGCGGCGGTTGAGGGGCCAGCGGCCGTTTTGGTGGCGGCGCTGTTCGACGACGGTTATTGCTTCGGCGATGCGGTTGTCGGGTTTGACGTTTGCGCTGCGGAGGTAGTCGAGGCCGCGGAGGACGTCGTAGTGCCAGGTAGGTGGGTAGGCGAAGCGGAGCCAGGTGCGGTCGATGACTTCGCCGGTTCGCTTCGAGCGGAGCATTCCGCGCTCTAGCAGGTAGGTTTGTGCGCGCTCGCGGGCTTCCGTGATCGCAGGCTTCGCGCCGTTTGATTTCTCGTACTCCAGCAAGCCCTCTAGGACGCGGATCGTGCTGTGGAACGAGGAGCGCGTGCTGGGTGGAGCTTCGCAGTTCCAGCCGCCGTCGGCAAGTTGTTCGCTGAGGAGACGGTCCACGAGCTTGTCGGAGGCGGTGCCGAAGTAGGCGCCGGTGGCGAGGATCGCGCCGTTGATGCACGGCTCGGTTTCGCCGTCGAAGTATGGGCGGTTGTCGAGCTGGTACCAGGTGATGCCGTTGCGGACACGGTCGATTGCGGTGCGGGCGGCATCGCTCGTTGGGTCGAGGCCGAAGTCTTTGAGGAGGACGAGGGCGTGGACGGTGGTCATCCAGCCTTCGTCGTCGGCTCCGCCCCAGTGGCCGCCGGGGGCTTGCAGAGCGAGGACCTGTGCGCCCCAGCCTTCCGATGCGACGCGCGCGCGTTCGGTCGCGATTGCGTCGGCGGGTGTGTCAGTGAGGTCGCGCATCGTTTGCCAGCGGATCGACGGGTCCGTGCCGTCGGCGAGCAGCCAGCGTACGACCTTCGCCGGCGCCGCCATTTAGAGGCGCTCGCGGAGGTACGTTTCGAGGGCGTCTTGGGAGACGCGGTCTTGTTTCATCGTGTCGCGGTTGCGGACGGTGATCGTCGCGTCGCCGAGGGTTTCGTAGTCGACCATGATGCAGAACGGGGTGCCGATTTCGTCTTGGCGGCGGTAGAGCTGGCCGACGTTTCCTTCGTCGTACTGCGAGCGGAAGTGCGGGCGCAGCGCTTTTTCAATCGTGCTCGCGCGCTCGACGAGTTCCGGCTTGTTGCGGGCGAGGGGAAAGACGCCGACTTGGATCGGGGCGATCTTCGGGTGGAAGCGCAGGACCGTGCGTTCCGATTGTTTGTCGCCGTCGGTGAACGTTTCGCGGTCGTAGGCGTCGATCAGCATCGTCAGGGTCGTGCGGTCCATGCCGGCGGACGACTCGATCAGGATCGGGACGTACTTCGCCTTCGACGCCTCGTCGAAGAACGTCAGGTCTTTGCCGGAGTATTCGATGTGGCGGTCGAGGTCGTAGGTGCCGCGGTGCGCGATCGACTCCAGCTCGCCCCAGCCCCACGGGAAGAGGTATTCGACGTCGATGCCGGCTTTTGCGTAGAACGGGCGCTCTTCGGGCGTGAGTTCGTAGAAGCGCAGGCGGTCCGGCTTGACGCCGTAGTCGCTGTACCACTGCTTGCGCGCGGTGACCCACTGCTGGAACCAGTCGAGATCGCGGCCGTCTTGCGGGACGAAGAATTCCAGCTCGGCCTGTTCGAACTCGCGCACGCGGAAGGTGAAGTTTCCGGGCGTGATCTCGTTGCGGAACGACTTGCCGATCTGCGCGATGCCGAACGGCGGCTTCTTGCGCGCGCTCTGGTAGATATTCTTGAAGTTGACGAAGATGCCCTGAGCGGTTTCGGGACGCAGGTACGTCTGCGCCGACGTGTCTTCCATCGGGCCGATCGCGGTCTTCATCATCAGGTTGAAGTTGCGTGGCTCGGTCAGCGTGCCGGTCATGCCGCAGTCGGGGCATTTGTCGAGCGACGGGATGTGGTCGGCGCGGAAGCGATGCTTGCAGTTGCGGCAGTCGACGAGCTTGTCGTGGAACGCGGCGACGTGACCGGACGCTTCCCACGTGCGCGGGTGCATGATGATCGAGCTGTCGAAGCCGACGACGTCGTCGCGCAGTTCGACGGTCTCGCGCCACCACGCATTTTTCACGTTGCGCTTGAGCACGGCGCCGAGCGGGCCGTAGTCGAAGAAGCCGCCAATCCCGCCGTAGATTTCCGAGGACTGAAAGATGAAGCCGCGCCGCTTGGCGAGCGCGGTGATCTCCTCCATCGACACGCGGGGCTTGGTCTGTTCTTCGGTCGTACTCACGGAACGCAGGCGTTTCCGCGCCGGGGTGGTTCGGTCCCGGTCGTGTATGCCGCGCAGTTAAGTTCCAGTTGGGGAACGCTTCCAGCGCGGACCGGCGCGAGGGCCGCGGCGGCACGCAGCAGCAACCAGACCTATGCCCTTGGGTCGTTTGCCGCTGCGGGTCGCGGCGGTCTCGTTCGGCACGGTCGTGCTGCTGGGGTTGGCGGCTGCGCCGGCCAACCCGGGGAGCGGCCTTGCCGCGCGCCGTGCGGCGCTGGCCGGCGGACTCCACCAGGCGCTCGCGGCGGTCGACGCCCGCGTGAAGCGCGGCGAGGCGGTGACGACCCGCGACCTGGCCTATGCGGCCGAGACGGCGCTGGCGGTCGACGGCGACGCGGCGACGGCCGAACGGTTTCTGGCGCTCGAAACGGCGAACCAGGTGATGGACCCGGCGCGACCCGACTACGGCGAGCTGCCGTGGCAGACCGGCGTCTCGACGATCCACGACGCGAACGCGATCGAGTTCGGGACCGAGTCGTGGGGGCCGATCCTGCTCGAGTTCGGGAACCGCCTGAGCCCGGCGGCGCGCGCGTCGCTCGAAGAACACGCGCGCGCGGCGATCCCCGCGCTCCGCCGCCACCAAGCGGACATTTCCTACGACAACATCATCTTGATGAAGGCGGCCTCGCTGCTGCTGCTCGGGCGCGCGGCGGGTGACGCATCCGCAGAACACGACGGCGCGGCGCTGCTGCGGCGCGCGCTCGCGTACGACAAGCGCTTCGGGCTGCACGAGTTCGACGCGCCGACGTACTACGCGGTCGACCTCAGCGACTTGGAAACCGCGTACCGGCTCACCGGCGGCGACGACCACGCGACGATCGCAGCGCTGCTCGACCTGTACTGGCGCGACGTCGCGGCGCACTGGTCGCCGGTCGACAACCGGCTGATCGGCGCGCACGCGCGCGACTACGACTTCGTGCACGGCGACGGCGACATCGAGCGGCGGCTGTGGCTCGAAGGGATCGCGCCCGAGCCGGCCGCCGGCTTAGCGCACGCGCCGGTGCAGATGGTGCTCGACTACGTCGGGAGCGGGCCGGGCCGGTACGAGGAGCACGCGTTCGCAACGCCGGCGTTCACCGCGCCGCGGCGCGTCGTCGTCGCGCGCTACGGCGAGGACCCGTTCGCGACGACGTACACGTACGTCGCGCCGGGGCTCGCGGTCGGCAGCGCGGGGCTCGACTACATCTGGCACGACAAGCTCGTCGCGGTCGACTTCGCTTCGCGCAAGCGCGTCGCGCAGACGTCGATCGTCGTCGACACCGCCGACGATCCGTACGGCCACGCGCGCATCGTGCCGGTGAACGGGCACCGGCAGGTGTGGCACGAGGCGCTGCATCCGGCGATCGCGCAGCGCGGCGGAACGCTCGTCGTGCTCGGCGTTCCCGATCCGCCGGCCTCCGGGTCGATTGCATCGTATGAGACGAGCGTGCTGATCCCGAGCGACGCCGACGCGATCGCGGTCGACGGCACGCCGGTCACGCCCGCGGTCGGTCTCGCAATGCCGCTGACGACGAAGTCGGTCGTCACCGTGCGCGAGGGCGACGCGGTCGAGGCGATCCGCGTCTTCCGCGCCGACGCATGCGACGGCGGCGACGCACCACTCCAACTGCGCGCGGAAGAGAGCGGTTTGAAGGCACACGCGCTGCGGATCGTCGCGGTGCACTACGCCGGCGCGGAGAAGACGCTGACCTGCCACCGCGTGCGGTTCGGCGCGCTGATCGACGCGGCGAGTGGCGTCGGCACCGCGGGCGAACGGTCGTTGCGCACGGCGCTGGCCGGCGCGCGGCTCGACGAGGAAACGACACAGTCGTCCGACACGCTGAAGTGGCGCGTCGCGGCGCGAATCGCCGCGCACACGTACGACGTCGCGGCCGACGTCGATTTTCACCGGCCGCTGCTGCGGCTCGTGGACGGCGCGCCGATGCCGGCCGACACGTTCAACGTCGTCGCGGGCGAGGTACGCTGAATGGTCGGCGGACTTGCCGCAATCGGACTCTCGCTGGCGGCCGCGACGTCACTGAGCAACTCGTTCGCCGACGTCGCGCTGAAGAAAGCCGTGCATGCGGTCAGCGTCGGCGCGGTCTACTTCTGGTCGCGGGTCGTCGCGGCGGTCGGGATCACCGCGGTCTTCGCGTGGTGGGTGCTCAGCGGGCACGTCGGCGCGATGCGCGACGTGGGGCCGCTCTTCGGGATGTCATTCCTGCACCTGCCGCCGCTCGCGACGTTCCTCGCCTACCTGCTGTTCGAGACGGCGATCCTGTGCGGCGCGGCGCTGCTGCAGGGGCGCGCGTACCAGGTCGCGCCGATCTCGCTGTGCGTGCCGTTCATCTCGTTCACGCCGGTGTTCCTCATCCTGACCGGGTGGGTCTTTCTCGGCGAGCTGCCGCAGCTCGCGAAGCTCGTCGGCGTGATGATCATCGTGCTCGGCTCGCTCGGGATGCACCGGCAGCTGTTCGCGACCTCGCTCCTCGCGCCGTTCCGGGCGATCGTGAAAGAGAAGGGCTCGCGCTACATGCTGATCGTCGCGTTCGCGCTCGCGGTGACGAACCCGATCGACAAGATCCTCGTGCTGATGACCGATCCGATCACCGACGCGTTCGCGTACTCGGTCACCGCGGCGATCATGTTTGCGTTCATGACCTTCCCCGAGCGCAAGGCGATCCTGCCGGCGATGCGCGCGAACGGGCCGTGGATCGTCCTGCTCGGCGTGCTGCAGCTGGTGGTGCTGGTGCTGCAGTTTGCCTCGATCCAGGCGATTGCGGTCGTCATCACGATCTCGATCAAGCGCGCCGGCGTGATCCTGTCGGTGATCTGGGGCTGGCTGCTGTTCCGCGAGCACGGGATTCGCGAGAAGCTGATCGCGGCGCTGGTGATGCTCACCGGCGTGCTGCTGATCTACTTGCCGATCGCACTCGTTCCGTCGCTCGCGGTCGGCGGGATCGTGGCGGTTGCGTTCGTCGCGTACCTCGCGGCGGCGCGGCGGCCGCCCGCCGTGCGGGTCGAGACGGCATGAGCGCCGAGCCGGCGGTGCGCGCGTTCTACGCCGCGAATCCCGGCGCCGGCCCGTTGGCGCGGATCGGCGTCGACGCGGCACGGCGCGGCGTCGAGCCGTCGGCCTGGTGGCGCGGGACCGCGCCGGTGCTCACCGAGCGGCGCGACCTGATCCTCGCGCTCGGCGGGCGCACGCTGCACGCGCGGCTCTACCGGCCGCGCCGCGAGGTGCTGCCGCTCGTCGTCTTCTTCCACGGCGGCGGCTGGGTGATGGGTGACCTCGACACGCACGACGTACCGTGCGCGCGGCTCGCGCTCGAAGCCGACGCCGTCGTCGTCTCCGTTGCGTACCGGCTCGCGCCCGAGCACCCGTATCCGGCCGCGTTCGAGGACGCCTACGACGCGACGACCGTGCTCGCGCGGCGAGCGCACGCGCTCGGCTTCGACGCGACGCGGATCGCGGTCGCGGGCGACAGCGCCGGCGGAAACCTCGCCGCGGCCGTCGCGCTCGCTGCGCGCGACCGCGGTGGCCCGGTGCTCGCGCACCAAGTCCTGATCTATCCCGTCGTCGACTTCGACTTCGATCGTCCGTCGTACCACGAGGACGCGTTTCCGCTGACGCGCGACGACATGTGCTGGTTCGCCGAGCAGTACGTGCCGAATCCGGCGTGGCGAAACGAGCCGTACGCCGCACCGCTGCGCGCCGGCGATCTGCGCGGCGTCGCGCCCGCGACGATCGTCACCGCCGGCGTCGATCCGCTGCGCGACGAGGGGCTGGCGTACGGGCGGCGTTTGCACACGGCCGGCGTCGCGACGAGCACGCTGCACTTCCCGACGCTGACGCACTCGTTCGTCGCGTACGCGGGCGCGGTGGTTTCGGCCGGCGCGGCGACGAGCCTCATCTGCGCGACGCTGCGGCGCTCGCTGCACCGCGAGCGCGCGAGCGCGATCACGACGGTGCGCGGCGGCTGAAGGCCCGCCGCGGCGCTCGCGCCAACGAGAGCGCCCGTGATCATCGACGAACTCCTGCGCAACGCGGTCGCGCACGAAGCCGACTTCGAAGGCCCACGCGCGGTCATTCCGTCCAAGCACGTCGCGATCGTGACCTGCATGGACTCCCGCATCGACAACTTCCGAATATTCGGGCTGGACTCGGGCGAGGCGCACATCCTGCGCAATGCCGGCGGCCTCGCCACCGACGACATGCTGCGCTCGCTCGTCCTCTCGCAGCGGCTCCTCGGCACGCGCGAGATCATCCTCATGCACCACACCAACTGCGGGCTGCACGGGACCGACGAACCGGCGCTGCGCGCGCAGATCGCCGCGGAGACGGGCGCCGAGCCCCCGTACGCGTTCGGCGCGTTCGAGGACATCGACGAGGCGGTTCGCACGGCGGTCGCGCGCGTGCGCGAGCATCCCTTCCTCCCCCACCGCGACCGGGTACGCGGCTTCGTCTACGAGGTCGAAACCGGCCGGGTTCGTGAGGTCGGCGGCCCTTGACATGCAACCTGCGAGTTGCATATACTGCGCGTGTGGGATGAGCATGCGATGGACGTGGTGTTCAAGGCGCTCGCCGATCCGAGTCGACGCGCGCTGCTCGATGCGCTGCACCGCGAGAGCGGACAGACGCTCGGGGCACTCTGCGAAGACCTCGACCTAACCCGGCAGGCGGTCTCCAAGCACCTCGCCGTGCTCGAAGAAGCCGACCTCGTGGTCACGGCGCGGCGCGGCCGGGAAAAGCTGCACTACCTCAATCCGGTGCCGATTCACGAGATCGCGGAGCGCTGGATCGGCAAGTTCGAGCGCACGCGTTTGCGCGCGCTGCACGACCTCAAACGTGGGCTTGAAAGGACGACCCCATGACGAACACCAGCGCGACCATGACGACGACGCAAGTGTATCGCACGTACATCAAAGCGGCACCGAGCACGGTCTGGGACGCGATCACGAAACCCGAGTTCACGGCGCAGTACGGCTACGGCGGCGACGCCGACTACGACCTCAAGCCCGGCGGGCGCTTTCAGGTGCGCGCGAACGAAGGGATGAAAGCGTTCGGCGCGCCGGACATCATCATCGACGGCGAGGTGGTCGAAGCCGATCCGCCGCGCAAGCTCGTGCAGACGTGGCGCATGCTGATGGAGCAAGACCTCGCCGACGAAGGCTTTTCCCGGTTGACGTACGACCTCGAAGAAACCTCACCCGGCGTAACGCGCCTGACGGTCACGCACGACCTCACCGGAACGCCGACACTCGCGATGCTCGTTTCGGGCGGAGCCGAGGACAAGGGCGCCGGCGGCGGCTGGGCCTTCGTGCTGGCAGCGCTCAAGTCGCTCCTGGAAACCGGCAACTCGTTCTTGCACGGCGCACCGCAAGAATAAGCGCGCTCCCGTCACCCTGAGCTTGTCGAAGGGCCCTC
>JAFAMK010000140.1 GCA_019233415.1 Vulcanimicrobiota bacterium | reverse complement strand
ACGGGAAAGCGCCTTGCAGTGAGTCGCCATTTTCGTGCAGCGAGCGGCATCGCGGCGACCGCCGTCTTGACGTACGATGCTCGTAAAACAGCACGAGAAGCCGGAGGCGAGGGCCGGAAGGAGAATCGGTCACCAGGCCAGGGCGGCGAACGCCTGGCTTTAGGAGGTCACCAATGAGAAACATCGCGCGCACGGCGCTCATCGTCTTCCTTGCCTCGTGCGGTCCCGCATACGGCCAGACGCCGGCGACCAATCCGTATCCGAAGATGGCGCCCGTTTCGCAATATCTCATGCCCCGTGCCGCCGAAATCGCGATGGCGCGCAGCGCGGGACCGGCATCAATCTCCGCCCATGCCGAGGTGCTCGCGCTCACGAAGAGCGGCTACGTCGTCGCCGCGAAGGGGACGAACGGCTGGACCTGTTTGGTCGGGCGCATGTGGACGGCGGGTTTCGGCGATGCCGAATTTTGGAATCCGCATGGACGCGGACCGGCCTGCCTCAACCCTCCTGCCGTGAAGAGCGTGCTGCCGCAGTACCTCGCGCGGACGAAATGGGCCTTGGCCGGTGACACGCTCGAACAAATTGCGCAGAAGTGCCAGGCCGCCTACGCCAACCATCAGTTCACCGACCCGGCTCCGGCATCGTTCGCGTTCATGCTGTCGAAGCAAGGCTACCTCAACGACGGAGTCAAGGGTCCATGGCGCCCGCACGTGATGCCGTTCGTCGCCCTCGACCAAGTGGACACGTGGGGCGCAAGCTTCAAAGGGTCGCCGATCCTCTCACCGGCGACGGCAACGTTTCGCCGGTATGAACCGGTGACGATCGTCATCCCGGTTCGTTTTTGGTCGGACGGCTCGCCGGCTCCAAAGTAGACTACGAGGTACTGGACCTTGCCGCGGCGGCTGGCGCGGGTTCGACGGCGTGTTCCGTGTGTGCGTCGTGGAAGGCGAGTACGGCGACCGGCGCGGTGCGGATGACGCCCTCTGCGACGCTTCCGAGCATCGCGCGCGTGAGACCGCCGCGACCATGGGTTCCGATCGCGATCAGATTGCAGGCGTACCGTTCGGCGCAGCTCACGATGCGTTCGGCGATGTCGGAGCCGCCGAGCACGTGCTGCGTGACGCGGGCGCCGCGCGCGGCTGCTTCCTCGGCGAGCCGCTTCAGCAGCGCGCGGGGATGCGCATAGATCGTGGCGACGGAGCCGCTCGGGTCGAATCCGTCGCGTTCGTATGCTGCCGCGTAGGCGTCTTCGATCGGGACGACGCCGATGAGATGCAGCTCGGCATCGTGCCGCAGCGCATAGTCGAGCGCGGCGGAGAACGCACGTCGTGCGGCCGGCGAATCGTCGACGGCGCACGCGACGCGGCGCCACACGGCGGAGGCGGCGTGCGGGACGATCAGGACCGGGCACGTGCTCCCGCGCAGCGTCGCTTCGGCACAGCTGCCGAGAACGGCGCGCGCGATCCCGTGCCGGGCGTGCGTTCCGATCACGATGCAGCCGGCCTGCCAACTGCGCGCCTCGGCGAGAATCTCGTCGGCGGCGTCACCGCCGTCACGAACGGTCCCCGTCGCTCGGACGCCGCCGGCAGCGGCTGCCGCCAAGGCGCCGTCGATGACGGCCGCGTGCGTGGCCTCCACTGCGTCGAGCGTGGCGCCGACGTCGATGCCGCCGTAGGGCTCCGAGCACGCCGCGATGAGCTTGGCGCGCTCGAACACCGAGACGAAGCGGATCGCCGAGCCCTGCACCGTTGCGATGTGCACGGCGGCAGCGACGGCGGCATTCGCCGTCGACGAGCCGTCGACGGCGACGAGGATGCGCGCGAAGGGATCATTGTCCATGCTGTGCCGTCTCCTTCGGACCCCACGTCCAAGAGAGTGCAACGTAGCCGTAGGTCGACTGGCGTCCGCCGACCGTCGTCGGGCCCGCTCTCAGGCTCAGGGTGAAGCGCCCGTGAGAACGGTCGGCGAAGATTCGTGGACGACACGTTCACAGGCGCTTCCAGGCCGGTCGTTACGTTCCGCGCATGACGAAGATTCAGCTCGAACACGCCTTGACCGGCAACCGGGTCCTTTCCGTCGATGCGCTCGAAAAGGCGATCGGGGCGCTCTGCCACGACGGCATGCTCACGGTGCGGGTGCCGGCAACGGTCGCTCCGCACGCCACGGTCGATCTGAGTTACGACGTCCAGTGCGAGCTCGAAACGGCGCGCGACGCGTCGGGGCTCAACGACGTCGTCACGATGCGCTGGAAGCCCGAGGCCGACGTTCCGCTTCCGCAACTCGACGCGCGGGTCAGCTCCGATCTCGCGTCCGACGGCAACCGGCCCGTGGTGCGCCTGGAGGGACAGTACGAACCGCCGGCCGACCGTCTCGGCGAGTTCTTTGACGAGCGACTTGGGCACCGCATCGCCGAAGCCAGCGTTCGGGACTTCTTGGCCCGCGTGGCGGCGGCGGCCCGATGAACCGGAGCACCGAACTCGTGCCCGCGTCGGCAGAGTACCTTGCGCGTATCTACGGCCTGGGCTGGGGACTCGGCGCGCTGCGCGAGCTCGTGCTCATCCCACGCATCGGCCGTCTGGCGGCAACCGCGGCCGAAGCCACCGTCATGGTGGGAGCGATCTCGCTCGCCGCGCGGCACGCGACACGACGGCTGGGCGACCGGCCTCCGCTCTCCTCGCGGATCGCGCTCGGTGCCCTCGCGTTCGCCGGATTCGTTCCGCTCGAGCTCCTCGGCGTACGGTTACGGCGTATCGGCCTGCGCGACTATCTGAACTCGTTCGCGACGCCGGCGGGAGCGATCTCGGCCGCCGCGTTCGCGTGGTTCGCGCTCGCACCGGCCGCATCCGGAAACTGTTCGTCGCACGCGGACGGCTAACCGGCGCGAACGCGCCGTTCCGCCTCGCGGCGCACGCTGCGCAGCGCCGCGCGGCGGATCAGCGCGATGCCCGGTGAGAAGACGGCCCAGTAGCGGCGAAACCGCGCGCGCGCCGCGGAGTCGGTGGTTCGAACGCGCGTCAGGGTGCGCACGACCGAGGTGCGCTCGTCGATTGGCTCGGCCGCGAGCGTCCACGCGATCTGCGCGTAGCCAGGCTCGTCGAACTGCGCGAACCGCTCCGGCGCAACGCCGTGAAAGACGACGTTCGGCTCCCACGGTTTCGTGACGGTGCCGAGCACGATCTCGCGGCCGGGCTCCTCGGCCAGCACGCGCCAGCCGAAACACTCCGTCAGCTCGCGCAGACGTAGCGACGTCGCTTCGTGCGAAGCACCCATCATCAGCTCGCGCCCGCGGAAGAGCGCGGCGATGACCGGCGAGTCCATGAGGTCGAATTCGCGCGCCGCGGCGTAGGTGAGCGATGCCGGCGCAGCGACGCGGAGCTCGTGGCGCTCGGTGACTTCGTACGCCGGCATGAACCGGTCGAGCAGCGTGTCGGGACGGCGATCGACGCCGAGCCTACCGTATCCGAGCCATGCCACGGCGGCGTACGTCGCCCAGCCGACCGCCGGTGCGAGCGATACGGCCAGCGCCGTCGCGCCGGCGAGGTTTCTTCGCATGTCGCCGCTACCAGGACCGCAAGGCGCGCAGCCGCGAGGTCTTCTTCGTCTGATGGCCCTCCATGCGGCCCAGGACGTCGACGAGCGTCTCGACCCCGCGGAGGACGTGCGCGCCCTTGTTGAGCATCACGCAGTCGGCGCGTTCGGCCATCGCCGCGTCGGTGAACTCCGCGCGCGACGAGACGCCCTCGCCAGCGAGGGAAGACCCAGATCGGTCTGCGGGACGTTGATCCCCTTGTCGCACTTGATCGTCGCGCCCTTCGCCGGCGCGCTGGTCACCCGCAGCAGAACGGGCTCGCCGCCGCCGGCGCGCACGACACGCGTGCCGATCTTGCCGTCGTCGATCCACAGTGCGTGCCCGTCACGAACGCGCTCGCGGACTTCGTGCAGCGTGCACGTCACGACCGCCGCCACGTCGTCTGCCTCCGGAACGTGATCGTGCACGTGCTCGGCGAGCAGGATCGCATCGCCGGTACGAACGCGCTCGGCGAGCATCCGAACCTTCTTCGTGCGGACTTTCGGCCCGGGAAGATCGACGTGAATCGAACACGGCCGCCCGAGCCGGTCCGACGCATCGCGCACGTTGCGGATCATCGTTTCCCACGTCGCGGGTTCGTCGTGCGCACAGTTGATGCGCGCGCAGTCCATCCCTGCGGCGACGAGTGCGCGGACGAACGCCGGGTCGACGGCGCACTCGCCGTCGAGCGTGACCATGATGCGCACGTCGCGCCGCGGCGCGGGCGGCCCGAAGACCTGCGCGGTGTGCGCGCGCAAAAAGCGGCCGCCGCGAAAGAAGGCGTGCGCGGTCGGCGGCGTCCCGCCGTCGCGCCCGACCTGCGCGGCGAGCGCCGCGATTACGGCGTCGAGGTTCGGCAGCACGCGCGACTCGCAGCGGCCGAGCGACGAGAGGCCGAGCGGCATGAGATCGGCCTGCAGCGCGCGCAGGTCGCGCCGCCGGAGCGCGAGATACGCCGCGAGGTTCGCAGCGCTCGGCGCATACCGCCGCCGGTGCACGAACGGTGCCCACCGGTCGCAGATGCGCGCCGCCTCGGCGCGCACCGAGGCCCGCAGCTCGACGACCTCGTCGAAGAGCGTGGCCGCCGCGGGATCAGCCACAGTCGTCGTCATCTCACGGCGATCCGGGCATCGAGCGCGAGCACGCCGTGCTCGTCGGCGAGCAGCGGGTTGACGTCGAGCTCCTCGATCTCGGGGTGCGCCGCCGCGATCGCTCCGATGCGCACCAGGACCGATGCGACGGCGTCGAGGTCGACCGGCGGCCGTCCGCGATAGCCGTGCAGCAGCCGCGCCACGAGCGTGCGGTCGATCTGCGCACGCGCCCGGTCCCGGTCGAGCGGCGGCAACTCGAGGCTGGTGTCGGCGAGCACCTCGACCGCCGTTCCACCGTGGCCGAACAGCACGACAGGGCCGAAAACCTCGTCGACGTGCATCCCGACGATCAGTTCGTAGGCGTCAGGCCGGTGGACCATCTCCTGGACGAGGAACCCGTCGATCCGTGCGTGCGGATCGGCCGCCCGGATGCGCGCCAGCATCGCCGTCGCCTCCTCGCGCACGCGGTCGCCGCCGGCGAGGTCGAGGACGACGCCGCCGATGTCGCTCTTGTGCGTGAGCTGCTGCGAGCGGATCTTCAGTGCGACCGGGACGCCGATCGCCGCCGCCGCGCGTCCCGCGCTCGCGGGATCGTCCGCTAGGCAGCTCGCCGGAACGGGGATGCCGTACGCGGTCAGCACGCTCGCGACTTCCTGCGCGTCGAGCCAGTGCCGCCCCGCGGCGATGGCGGCCGCGATCGCGGCGCGCGCCGCCGCGACGTCGGGTGCGGGAACGATCTGCGCTGGTGCTTCGGCGTGCACTGTGTGGCCGTTGCGCGCGCTGCGCACGCCGTCGAGGAAACCGAGGACCGCATCATCCGGCGTCTCGTACGTCGCGATGTGCGCGTCACGCAGGAGTGCGCGCGCCGGCGCCGCCGACTGTTCGCCGAGCCACGCCGTGTAGACGTTCGGCGCCGCGCCGTTGCGGGCGCGCACCGTATCGGCGACCGCACGCGCGGCGTCGACCGGATCGGTCAGCGCGGTCGGACAGTTGAGCACGAGCAGCGCGTCGACCGCGGGATCGTCGAGCAGCGCGTTCAATGCCGCCGCGTAGCGCTCGGCCGGCGCGTCGCCGATGATGTCGACCGGGTTACCGCGGCTCCACGTCGGCGGCAAGACGGCGTCGAGCCGCGCGGTGGTCGCCGGCGAGATCGTCGCGAGCGTCCCGCCGGCTGCGGCGACCACGTCGGTCGCCAGCACGCCGGGTCCGCCGCCGTTGGTGAGGATCGCGAGCCGATTCCCGGTCTGCGGCCGGGTGAAGGCGAACGTCTCGATCGCGTCGAGCAGATCGGCCATCGTCGCGAGCCGCAGCACGCCGGCGCGGCGAAACACGGCGTCGTAGACCGCGTCGTTCCCGGCGAGCGCGCCGGTGTGCGAGTGCGCCGCCTTCGCCGACGCCGCGTGGCGCCCGACCTTGAGCGCGAGCACCGGCTTGCGCCGCGTCGCGGCGCGCAGCGCGCGTGCGAACGCCTGTCCCTGCGCCATGCCCTCGACGTAGAGGACGATCGTGCGCGTCGCCGGATCGGCCGCCGCGTCGTCGATCGCCTCGGCGAAGCCGACGTCGCACATGTCACCGAGCGAGATGACCTGCGAGAAGCCGATCCCGCGCGGCTGCGCCCAGTCGAGCACCGCGGTGATCAGCGCGCCCGACTGGCTGATGAACGCGACGCCGCCGGCCGGCGGTTCGACCTGCGCGAAGCTCGCGTTGAGCCCGATGCCCGGGACGATCAGGCCGAGGCAGTTCGGCCCCACGAGGCGCATGCCGTGGGCGCGCGCGCGCTCGACGAGCTGCGACTGCAGCGCGTTCCCCGCGTCGCCGAGCTCGCCGAAACCGGCCGTGATGACGACGGCCGCGCGCGTCCCGCGTGCGCCGAAGGCGTCGATCACGCCCGGTACCTGCCCCGGCGGCGTCGCGATCACCGCGAGGTCCGGCGCGTCGGGCAAGCTGGCGGCGTCCGCATAGACGTGCACACCGTCGATCGCGTCGTGGCGCGGGTTGACGAGGTACAGCGGCCCGGCGAAGCCGCCGCCGCGCAGGTTGCGCAGCGTGATC
>JAFAMK010000184.1 GCA_019233415.1 Vulcanimicrobiota bacterium | reverse complement strand
CCGAGCGCGTGCTCGTCGTCGACCGCGTAGTGGTCGGCGACGCCGCTGATCCGCGTGTGGACGTCGGCACCGCCTAGCTCTTCCGCGGTGACGATCTCGCCGGTCGCGGCCTGCACGAGCGGCGGACCGCCCAGAAAGATCGTCCCCTGGTCCTTGACGATGATCGACTCGTCGGCCATCGCGGGAACGTATGCGCCGCCGGCCGTACACGAGCCCATCACCGCGGCGATCTGCGGGATCCCCTGCGACGACATGCGCGCCTGATTGAAGAAGATGCGCCCGAAGTGGTCGCGGTCGGGGAAGACGTCGGCCTGCAGCGGCAAGAACGCGCCGCCCGAGTCGACGAGATAGATGCACGCGAGCCCGTTTTGCTCGGCGATCTCCTGTGCGCGCAGGTGCTTCTTGACGGTGATCGGGTAGTACGTGCCGCCCTTGACCGTCGCGTCGTTCGCGACGATCACGCAGTCGGTGCCGTTGACCGTCCCGATTCCACTGATCATCCCGGCCGCCGGCGCGTCGTCGTGATACATGCCGTGCGCGGCGAGCGCCGACAGTTCGAGGAACGGCGTGCCCGCGTCGAGGAGCCGGTCGACGCGGTCGCGCGCGGTCAGCTTGCCGCGCTTGCGGTGACGCTCGACCGCTTGCGGCCCGCCGCCGCCGCGCACGCGCGCGAGCTGCGCGCGCAGGTCGTCGACCAGCGCCGCCATTGCGGCGGCGTTGCGTTCGAACTCCGGGGAACGGGCGTCGATGCGGGTCGCGAGAAGGCTCACGGGACCGGATTTAAGCCCGTGTGAGAATTCTCTTCTCGCGGACCGTCCGG
This sequence comes from Vulcanimicrobiota bacterium, assembly GCA_019233415.1. Taxonomy (GTDB): domain Bacteria; phylum Vulcanimicrobiota; class Vulcanimicrobiia; order Vulcanimicrobiales; family Vulcanimicrobiaceae; genus Vulcanimicrobium. The sequence continues at coordinate 1,966 of JAFAMK010000184.1, read as the reverse complement.
AGCCGGCGGCGCGGTATCATCGAGCCGTGGCTGCACCGACCGCTCTCGCTCCCGTCCCTGCGTCCGCGTCCGGCTCGTATCGTCCCGCCGGGGCGCTCGACACGTCGACCGCGCTGCTCCCGTACGCCGGGCCGTGGAACCGCCGCCTCGCCGCGCACCTGCTGCGCCGGGCCGGCTTCGGCGGCTCGCCGGCCGACGTCGACCGGCTTGCGGCGACCTCCATGAACGACGCGGTCGACTCGCTGATCCACTTCCCCAGCACGGCCTCGCTGCCGGCGCGGCCGCCGATCCAGGACGAGCCGACCCCGCCGGTCGGGTTCCTCCGCGGCCTCGCTCCCGGGCAGGCCGCCGACGACGCGACGGCCGAGGCGCGCAAGACGTTCCAGATGCTGCGCAACCGCGTGCGGCGCGAGAGCCTGATCGCGATGCAGACGTGGTGGCTGCAGCGGATGATTTCGACGCCGGCGCCGCTGCAAGAGAAGATGACGCTCTTCTGGCACGGCCGCTTCACCAGCTCGCCAGAGAAGGGCACGACCGCGCAGGAGCTGCTGATGCAGAACCAGCTCTTTCGCGAGTACGCGCTCGGAAACGTGCGCGACCTGACGCAGCACGTCTCGCAAGACCCCGCGATGCTGCGCTACCTCGACAACAACGTCAACGTCAAGGCACACCCGAACGAGAACTACGCGCGCGAGCTGATGGAGCTGTTCACGCTCGGGATCGGGAACTACACGGAGCAGGACATTCGCGAGTCGGCGCGCGCGTTCACCGGCTGGACGTTCCGCCGCAATCCGGACGGAACCGGGACGTTCTTCGACAACCAGGCGCAGCACGACAACGGCGTCAAGACGTTCCTCGGCCAGTCGGGAAACTTCACCGGGGCCGACATCGTCTCGATCATCTACAAGCAGCCGGCGGCGTCGCGCTGGCTCGCCACGAAGCTGCTCGCGTTCTTCGTCTACATGGACCCGGAACCGCAGCTCGTCGACCAGCTCGCCGCGGTCATCAGGAAGAACGACTTCAACGTGGCCCCGGTCATGTCGGCGCTGCTGCGCAGCAACGTGTTCTTCAGCGACCGCGCGTACCGCGCGCTGGTCAAGAGCCCGGTCGAGTTCGTCGTCGGAACGCACCAGCTGTTCGGTTCGACCGAGATCACGCCGGTGGACCTGGGCGCGCTGCGCGCGATGGGGCAGGTGCTGTTCTATCCGCCGAACGTCAAGGGCTGGGACGGCGGATCCGCGTGGCTCAGCAGCGCGACGATCCTCACCCGCGAGAACTTCGCCAACTCCGTCGCCCAGAACCCGAAGATGATGGACGCGGCGCCGTGGATCGCGCCGGCGATGCGCTCGATGGACCCGCGCACCGTGGCGACGACGCTGACGCAGGCGATGCTGCAGGGCGATGCCGCGCCGGCCGCGCTCGCGCAGCTCGAGACCTACCTCGGCGGAACGGGACAGTCGGCACTCGCCGAGCTGTCGCCGGAAAACGTCGACGAACGCGTGCGCAGCGCCGCCTATCTCACCATGGCGATGCCCGCCTACCAGTTGTCATAGCCCTTCGACAAGCTCGCCCTTCGACAAGCTCAGGATGACAGGATTTATGAAACGCAGTGGTTTTCTGCTCGGCGCGGTCTCGGGACTTGCGCTCGTCGCGAACGAGGACACGATCTTCTCGCAGGCGCTGGCGCAGACGGCGCTGCCCGGGCTGCCGGGTTCGGCCGATCGCGTGCTGGTCGTGATCAACTTCCAGGGCGGCAACGACGGGCTCAACACGGTCGTGCCGTTCGGCATGCCCGACTACTACCGCTACCGCCCGTCGATCGGCGTGCCGCAGAACGACGTGCTGCGGATCGACGACACGGTCGGACTCAACCCGGTGCTCGCGCCGTTCAAGAAGATGTACGACGCGGGGAACGTCGCGATCGTGCAGGGCGTCGGCTATCCCGACCCCGACCACTCGCACTTCC
>JAFAMK010000182.1 GCA_019233415.1 Vulcanimicrobiota bacterium | reverse complement strand
CGATCGCCTCGCCGAACATCAGCCCGTTCTTCGTCCCGCCGAACGTGCACACGTCGATCCCCGTCTCGCAGAGCAGCGTGCGCAAGTCGACGCCGAGCGCGACCGCGGCGTTCGCGATCCGTGCCCCGTCGACATGGAAGAACAAGTTGTTGCGCCGCGCCACCGCTGACAGCGCGCGCAGCTCGTCGAGCGCGTAGACCGTCCCGACCTCGGTCGTCTGCGAGATCGAGATCGCGGCCGGCTGCACGTGGTGCGCGACGCCGATCCCGTGCAACTGGCGCTCGACGTCGTCCGGCGTGAGCTTGCCGTTCTCGACCGGGACGTCGATCAGCTTGCCGCCCACGAACCGCTCGTAGGCGGCGCACTCGTCGACTGCCAGGTGCGCGCCGGCGGGACAAATGACGGCCTGATACGGACGCAGTGCCGCGGCGAGCGCGACGACGTTCGCGCCGGTCCCGTTGAAGGCGAAGAAAACGCGCGCCTCCGGGCCGAGCAGCGCGCGAAACGCGTCTTCGGCGCGCGCGGTCCACGGGTCGTCGCCGTAACCGGGCGCGTGGCCCTCGTTCGCCTCCGCGAGCGCGGCGAGGATGCGCGGGTGGACGGCGGCATTGTTGTCGCTCGCGAAGTGGCGGTCGGACATGGCCGGACCTATTACGGCGCGGCCCCGACCGATGCTTCCGTGGTGACGAAATTCTCGTAGTCGGCTTCGAGGTCGGCCTTCATGCGCGGCAGGTCGATTTTCGCGGTCTGCTTCGCGACGTAGGCGTGCGTGCCGACGGGCGTGTAGGTCTGGACGAGCGTGATGAGGCCGCCGTCGCCGCGCGACCATACGGCCTTCAGAATGCGCCCGTGCGCAGCGTCGAGCGTGACGTCGAGCTGCTTCACGAGGACGGGCGTCTTCGGCGTCAGGCGCAGGACCGGGACCTCGGCGGTCGACTCGGGGGCATAGGCGATCGCGTAGCGCTCCTCCCAGTGCGAGGGGTCGCCCAGGTCGTACTTCATGTCGGAGAACGCGCGCGCGATCACCGGAACGCCGCGGAAGACGAACCGGTACAGCCCCGGGCGCTTGTACCACGAGTCGCCGTGGAGCGTGATGCGGATCCACGGAAAGACGCGCATTCGGACGTGGAGCGCGACCGAGGCTTTGTACTCCTCGGGCTGCTCGGGCGCGGCAGCGAGCATCGCGAGCACGGCCGGAACCGCCGGCTGGTCATCGGCCGCGGCCGCCAGCGGAAGTAGGACGAGAAGAGCAGCCGCCAGGACTGCCGGCACCGTCCGCATGTGCGCTATTCTACCCCCGCGCCGGCTCGCTACACGAGGGGGCAGCTGCACTTCTTCATGCGACGCTAAGGAACGGTTCGCAGGTTCTTCTTGAGCAGCTCGGCGGCATGGTCGAGCGCAACGCCGCGCTCGTCGCCGGAGAGCATGCGGGCGATCTCGGCCCGGCGCGTCGCCTCGCCGAGCGCGACCGCGCCGATCGTCGTCGTACCGCCGCGCGCCTCCTTGCGCAGCGCGACGTGCGCGTCGCCGTACGCGGCGATCTGCGCGAGGTGGGTGACGCAGACGACTTGCGCGTCGCGGGCGAGCCGCGCCAGCCGCGCGCCGACGACCGTGGCGGTCGCGCCGCCGATCCCGGCGTCGATCTCGTCGAAGACGAGCGCGGTCCGCTCGCGGTGGTCGGCCAGCACGACGACCAGCGCCAGCAAGACGCGCGACAACTCACCGCCCGAGGCGACGCGCGCGAGCGGCCGTTCCGGCTCACCGGGATTCGGCGCGAAGCGCAGCTCGGCGCGCTCGGCGCCGCTGCGGCCGATCGCGTCGAGCGGCTCCAGTGCGACGCGCAGCCGCGCCGCCGGCATCGCGAGCGCGGCGAGTTCGTCGCCGACCGCGGCGGCAATCGCGTCGGCGGCGGCGCGGCGGTGCTTGCCGAGCGCCTCGGCGTGCGCGCGCAGGTCGGCGGCGAGCCGGGCGGCCTCGGCGCGCGCGGCGGCGATTCGTTCGTCGCGCTCGTCGACGTCGGCGACCTCGGCCGCGAACGCGTCGCGCTGCGCGCGCACGGCGGCGAGCGAGCCGCCGTACTTCTTCTTCAGCGCGTCGAGCGCGTCGAGCCGCTCGCCGACCGCGTCCAATTCCGCCGGGTCGAGTTCGACCGCGTCGCGCTCGCGCGCGATCCGCGCGGCGAGCTCGTTCGCATCCGACTGCAGCGCCGCGGCCGCGCCGGCGAGGTCGGCGTAGCGCTCGCCGAATCGCGCGAGCGCGCTGAGCGCGGTCTCGGCGGCACCGAGCGCGTCGACCGCGCCGGCCTCCTCTTCCAGCGCCGCGGTGGCGGTGGCGAGCGTGGTCTGGATGCGCTCCGCGTTGGCGAGCTGGTCGCGCCGTTCGCGCAGGCGCTCGTCCTCTGCGTCGTCCTCGACCGCCGCGGCTTCGATCTCGCCGAGCGCGAAGCGCGCGAACTCGGCGCGCGCGAGCTTGCGGCCGTCGTCGTCCTCGAGCGCCGCGACGCGCACGCGCGCGACACGCAGCGCGTCGTGCAGCTCGCGCACGGCCTCGCGCGCGGCGAGCGCGTCAGGGCCGGCGAAGCGGTCGACGAGGTCGAGCGCGTACGCCGGCGCGAGGAGCCGCTGCGCCTCGTGCTGCGAGACGACGTCGACCAGCGTCCCGATCAGCTCGCGCAGTTGGCTCGCGCTGGCGGGAATGCCGTTGATGCGGCCCTGCGAGCGGCCCGCGGCGAGGACGTCGCGCTGCACGATGACGTCGTCGTCGTCCGCGAGGGGGAAGCCGGCCTCGGCGAGCCGCGCCCGCAGCGGCGCGTCCGGTGCGATCTCCAGCACGACGCGCGCGCGCTCCGCGCCGGTCCGCACGGTGTCGGCGTCGGCGCGCGCGCCGAGCGCGAGCCCGAGCGCGCCGAGCAGCATCGTCTTCCCCGAGCCCGTC
>JAFAMK010000173.1 GCA_019233415.1 Vulcanimicrobiota bacterium | reverse complement strand
CGACGCAGCGGCCTGACCGCGCGCGCCGAACACGCGCTACGATGTTGCACGAAGGCGCCTGCCTCGGGCACGCGCAAATGCTTGTCGCCCTCGGCTAAACCGATCGTGCCGAACGCACTACGGCCGAAGTGCCTGGGCGACTTCCTTCGAAGCCTCTCGAACGGCACCGTACGCGACCTCGTCAAAGGCGCGCTCGCGGTCATCGTCTCCCTCGGCTACGCCGCGCCGCACGACGTTCGCGATCGTACGTCGCTGTTGGCAGTCGAAGATCACGACTGTCGCCATCGGGCGGAAGCGGTGCGTCGGTGCCTGCGACACGACTTGCGTCTCGCTGATCTCGACGCTTGCCACGTATGGCGTCCCTAATTCGTCGCAAGTCTCGTACGGCTGCTGATACGTAGCGCCAAGGTCTTTCACGACACGGCGGCTCACGCTCCAACCTGCCAAACCGTCGAGCGCTCCGACAGCCCGATACGCGGCGCGCTCGGGTAGACTTTGTCTCGCGGCGAACACGACTACTTCACCCACTCGTATCCCAGCCGATGCGGTGGATACGGTGGGCAGTTGGCCGGCCAACACGATGCCGGCTGCCACGAGGAGAGGCGCGATCATCTAGTGACCTTCCTGCGACAGCGAGCGACGAGCAAGCGAGTCAAACATGAGCGACCCTTCGACGCTGGACAAGTCCTCTCTGTATCGTTTGACTCCTTCGATCGACCGAACGCCGTGCCCGCCTAGCATGGCCGTCACGAGGCTACGCTCATCGAGAACTCGCGCTCCGTACTTCTTCGTCGCTCGCTCGGCGATCGAAGCCGCCGTCTGCCCGTTCACTTCCGTACCGATCCTTGATGCGCGCGCGCTCAATACCTTGATATGCCCCGTCTTGTCTACGCCCCACTTGCTCACGTAGTGCTCGGTGAAGGCATACAGCTGCCGGCCGAACAGCTTGCTGAGCCGCGAATCGGCGCGCTTGAGGAATAGAATGGGACTCGGCCCTGTCGCAAGATCCGGGTCATCGATGTACGTGCCACCGTCGCTCGGCACAGAGTCCACGACGAAAATGACATCGCCTGGCTTTCGTCCTTCGTCGGGTCCGACGAGATGCCGGTAGAGACTCGTGAGGCGAAGAGGTCGAACGACCAAGTCGTCCCCGGCAGATAACACAGACTGCGTAGGAGGTCCGACCACACCCTGCGCGACGAGAGACGACGACAAAATCAAGTCTTCCGAATGTCCTGCGAGCGCCAAACCATACTCATTCCCACGTATCCACTTGCTCGACGTACGGGTTACCGGAAATCCGCGAACGACGACTGGCGGACCCGAATAGGTCGGCCGCCAGGACTGCGGGAGGCTCACGCTCGCGCCGTGTGCGTTGTCGATACGGCGCAGTGGCGGAAGGTTCGGATCGAGGAAAGTCGGCGGTCGCACGGGCGTCAGGGTTGATCGGAAGACGCTGTAGTAGCAGACCTTCCCCTTGCAAATCGGCCCGCCGCCGCCGCCGTCATCGTTCTTGATGATCGGATCATAGTAGTTTTCCAGAACATCGGTGTCTCGGTGCGGTGCCGGCGGAGCAGATCCGCCAGGATACCCGGTCGGGTTGCTCGCGTTGTATTGAAAGCACGCCTGACCCGAAAGTTCAGCTGGTCGATCGGCATTGTGGAACATGATGGAGCCGAGATCGGGGTTGTGCGCGAGGCCGAGAATGTGACCTACTTCATGCAAGGCAGCTGCATAGCGGTAGTCTACGTTTGACGACTCATTGCTCGAATAGAATACAATGGACGCGCGCTGTATGCGCATCCCCGTGCTATCGAGGCCGAAGCCAAAGTCCGCGATCGTAAACGGCGCGCTCGGGTCGGGCGCCGCTTGCATGTAGGCGTTGACGTTTGAGCCGGCCGTATCATATTGATCGGACGGGAGAACGCTGAAGTAGCTATTGGCCGACTTCATCAGAGCGGGGTCTTGCAACTCGGCACTCCAAATCTGCACGGCCGCGTGCATCACGCTCTGATAGCCTTGATCCAGGCCGCCGATCGAGACGAGAACATTGACCGACTGGCTAGCGTGCCCACTATTCCAGTAGACGGAGTGCGTGTCGCTCGTATTGTTGTCGTAGTGCACGCGCAGCAGGCCGAACTGTGTCGTGTGGGAGACACTGCAGAAGGAGGTTTGGCTCTCCGACTGATCGTTGAAGGTCACGTCGTCGTAGACGCCGTTGTAGGCTCCGCCGGTCGGTCCAGTTGAGGTACCGTCTCCACTACCGCATCCAACCAAGGGCAAATTGCCTACGAAAACGACGACGGACAGAACCATGAGCTTCCAAGTGGAGAACTGCATAGGGATCACGCTCCTTTAACTTCCGCCCGGAGTCACGACTCTTGGCGTAACGACGACGTAGATCAGCGTACTGAGCGCTGAATCGTGATGGACTTTGAAGAGGCCCCCGATGATCGGCAGCGAGGACGCGCCAGGGAGCTTACTCATCTGATCAAGTTCTTGGCGCTGGACCAGCCCTCCGATCACCACCGGGGCTCCGTCCTGCGTCGTCGCGAGCGTCGTGGCCTCGCGCTGAGACACCTCTGGGATTCCCTGCACGTATCCAGTAACGCTCGACACGGCCGAATACAGGCGAACCGTGACCGATCCGTCGCGGTTTACGCGCGGCAGAATTTGCAGGTTGACGCCTACATTTATGTACTGAACTTGCTGCTGGACGAAACTGCCTCCCGACCCTGGAAAGGCGATGCTGGTCAAGATCGGTAGCGCGCTCCCGGTTAATATCGAGGCGCTCAAACCACTCGTGGCGAGAACTCTCGGCTGCGCGAGCACTCGGCCGTGCCCTTTGGTGATGGCCGCGTAGAGGTTCGCGGCGAAATTGACCGATGCAGTGGGTCCCTGATGGTCGCGGCCGCCGAACGTCGCCTGCGCAAGTGAGCCGTTCGGAGATGTGTCAAGGCCGACGTCCCTCGCCGAGTTTTCGTCGAGTTCGACGATCTCGGCCTCTAGCATGACACTCGGCATCGGCTTGTCGATCGCGGCAATGATGTCCTGAACGACACGTTGACGCGCCTCGTCAGCTGTGACGATCAGCAGGTTCCGCCGCCGATCGACGGCGACCTCGTCGTTGACGCGGACCGAATCGGTCACGCCCGCAGCTGACACTGACGCTGCAACCGACGCCGGCACGAGCGACGTTGAGTTCGCTTGCCCCAAGGCTGACGGAACGGGAGAGAAGCTGTCGTTCGGGCTTAATGCGGAACCCGTGACGAGCAGATTCGCCACTTCACTCGAATCGGCGAAGACGAGCGAGTAGATTTTGGTCGAAGTCCGCACGCCGCTTCGCGGCGCATCGTTCGGCTGAACCAAGGTAGTCGTTTGATTGCCGACGCCTGACGTTGTCACATCGACAGACAGGCCATATGCGAAGAGCGACTCTCGCGCCTCGCGCAGGTCGGCTCCCACGATCGTGCAGCGAGTACCGAAGCGGTACGACTCACAGTCTACAGACTGCACAGCCGACAAACCTGGGAAGCCTTGCGTACGGTGAGCGAGGCTGGCACCTGGGAAATCGACCTCGAACCCTGCCTGAACCCGCCGGAGCGTCGCCGAGATGCGCATTTGCCGACCAAAATCGAAGACGACGCGAGTCGAGTTCGGCGAAAGTAGCATCACCGTTGCATTCTGAAGCTCCGCAGCATTGGCCGGGATCGGCGGCGTGATCGCCGTCGCCACACACAGACAAAGTACGAAAGATGCGCGGCTGATCGTCATGGCATGCGCTCACACATCTTCATCGAGCGTGCGACCTTGTACAATTCTGCAGCGATTCTCGCCTGACCGCGAATGCTGGGATGAAGACCGTCCCGCAAGAGATCACGTGAATCGCGCGGGAGCGTCGAGAGGTCTATCAACCGCAACGAATCGTTCACGAGGGTCCGGATGTATCGTCTCATCTCCTCTTCGTCGGCAACGTCGCGAGACGAGGGCATGAAGGCTGCAAGGCGTGAAGTCGCAGGCGGTAAGACGATGATACCCGGCACACGACGACGGTGCGCCTCCACGAGCAAGGCGGTCAATCGTCGCTCGTTTGTTCTCATACGGCGAAACAGAACGTAGTTGGGCGAAATGAAAAGCGAAAAGATGCGAGGCAATCGATCCGGCCAGGCTGGCACGTTTGATGCCCCGGGCGATGCGATCACGAATGGTGAAAGCCCGCACTGCCGAGCGAACACGAGCGGATAAGCGCCACCCGGCGGAATGCCAACGCCGACGGTTTCGCTTGTCCCGAACGCGAGGTAGAGTTTCGCTTGGCCCGTCGCGTCTGCCGATCGCGATGACGAAAGCAAAATCGCGATCGCGAGAAGTGCGAGACGCGTCTTCATGCGTGCTGCGATCAGTTGGGCCGCGTACTTCGTGGCAACACCCGGAACCGTCATGGCGAAACACCCGATCCACGTCCAGCGGTCCGATAGCGACCGCGCTCTAGCCAGCTTCGCCTGGCAGGGAGACGCTTCCTTTTGCTATCGCGCTACGTCGCGTGGGCGACTAGCGCTGGTACTGCGTGGCGGAAGGTTACGGTGACGCGGGTTCCGCCGAGGGCGGTGGGGGCGATGTGGAGGTCGTCGGAGACGGAGCGGACGAGGTTGAGGCCGCGGCCGCTTTCGGCGAAGGGGTCGAGGGTTGCGTCGTGTTCATGTGCGGTGAAGCCGGTGCCGGTGTCCTCGACGATCAGCGTTGCGGTGCCTTCGCCGTCGGTGGACGTCGTGACGCGGACGGGGCCGGGGGCGTGGCGGACGGCGTTCGCGACGAGTTCGCCGTAGGCGAGTTCGCTGACGAACGTCGCTTCGGGGCGGCCGGTCCAGCGTGCGATCAAGTCGCCGACTTCGCGGCGGACCGCGGCGCCCGTGCGGCCGTCGTCGCTCGCGAAGCGCCACTCGCGCTCGTCACCGGGAAGCTCTTGCGCGAAGCGGTGGACGGTCATCGTCAGGATCGCGATGTCGTCGGTCGGCTCGTCGTCGACGAGAACCGCGCGCATCAAACTAGCAGCGAGGTGGTCGATCTCTTCGCGCGCGAGTGCGTGCATCGCGTCTTCGATGCGCCGTTCGCCGTCGAGCAAGTCGCGGCCGAACTCCATCAGGCCGTCGGTGAAGAGCACGAGCGTACATGGCGCGTGCAGCCGCAGTGCGAAGTCGACGCCCTGATCGTCGCGCAGCCCGATCGGCAGGCCGGCGCTGGTGAGCCGCCGCAGCACACCGCCCTGTTGCAGCAGCGGTGGCGGATGGCCGGCCGTCGCGTACGCGAAGCGACCGTTCGACGGATCGAGAACGCCGACGACCGCGGTCACGAAGATGCTGCGACCGCTCGCGACGAGCAGCCGGTTGGCGCGGTCGAGGATCGACGACGGTTCGGCCGACTCGAACGACGCCGCCCGCAGCGCCTGGCGAATCTCGCCCATGATGACCGCCGCTTCGAGACCGTGGCCGGTCACGTCGCCGATCGTCAGCGCGACGCGCCCGTCCGGTAGCTCGAACGCGTCGTAGAAGTCACCACCGACGCGCTGCGACTCGGACGCCGCCGAGTACGACGCCGAGAACTCGACGTCGGCGAGCAGCGGTAACTGGGCGGGGAGCATCGCGCGCTGCAGCGCGTCGGCGGTCGTGCGCTCGCGCTCGTACAGCCGCGCGTGTTCGAGCGAGAGCGCGGCGCGGCGCGCGAACTCGCGCACCAGCCCCGCGTCGTCGGGCTCGTACGCGTGCGCGCTGCCGCGCACGAGCGCGAGCGCGCCGATCGCGTCCTCGCCGCTGATCAGTGGTGCAATCATCGTCGCGTACGGCGAGAGCGTGTGCGCCCACGGGTCGGGGAAGCGCGAGCGCTGGTCGAGGATCAGCGGCTCGCCGCGCGCGACGGCGCGCGCGAGCAGCGCATGGAGCGCGGGCTGCAGCGTGCTGCCGAGCCAGCCGCGCGCGCCGACTTCGTCGGCCGCGTCGGCGCTGCCGTAGCCGACCAGCACGTACGCACCTTCCTCGTCGAGGAGAGCGACCCACACGCGGTCGGCCAGCCGCGGGATCAGCAGCCCTTTCAGCGCGGCGACCGTCGCGGTGACGTCGAGCGAGGCGCCGAGCCGCTCGCCGGCGCGCGCGAGAAACGCTTCGCGCTCGTCGAGCCGCTTCTGCACGTCGACGTCGGTGCAGGTCGCGATCCACGCGACGATCTCGTCGGCGCGGTCGCGCGCGGCGACCGCGTTCACCAAGAACCAGCGGTACCGCCCGGTCGCCCCGTCGCGCAGGCGGCACTCGGTCGCGAGCGGCTCGCCGGTGCGCAGCGAACGGCGCCACCCGGCGAGCGCCGTCGGCTCGTCGTCGGGATGCACGACGGCGCGCCAGCCGGTGTTGCGGATGTCGGCCAAGTCGCGCAGCGTGTACGCGACCCAGCGGTCGTTGACGTACTCGACGTCGCCGTGTGCGTTCGTCGTCCAGATGAGCTGCGGCACGACGTTCGCGAGCGAGGCGTAGCGCGCTTCGCCGACCGCCAGCGCCTCCGCGGCCGAGCGGCTGCGCGCGGCGAGCCGCAGCAGCAAATCGTTCAGCTTCACCAGGAAGACGGCGAGGATCAGCACGGTCGCGGCGAACAGGTCGAAGCGCGCCTCGTACCAGCCCAAGGTGAAGCGCCCGCGGCCCAGCGCGCCCGACGTCAGCAGCGCGAGTGCGAGCGCGAGCAGCACGACGGGCAGCCAGACCTGCGCGACCGTTCCGAACCGGCCGGCCGTGACGACCGCGGTCAGCAGCAGCAGCACGGCGATCGCCGGGACGAGTACGGCGGCCGTCAGCGGCAGGAACGCGCCGTCGGGCCCGACGAGCGCGGGATCGTGCGCGCCGGCGCCGCGGAAGGCGACGACCATCACCGCGAGAAGCGCCACGGTCCCCAGCGCGGTCGCGCGCACCGCGTTGCGCGAGACGCGCGCCGGGAGCCGCGCGAGGACGGCTTGGGCCAGAACGAACGCGGCGAAGCCGCCGTACGACGCGAAGAACCAGCACGACGCCGTGTCCGGCCCCGCACCGAGCAGTCCGTTCGGTGCGAACAGGTGCGGAAATGTCAGCAGGTAGCACGTGATCGTGACGGCTTGGTAGCCGTACGCGATCGCGATCAGCGCGAGCTTGTAGTCGCGCGCGATGCGGTACTGGACGTAGAGCAACACCGCGGTGACGGCGAGCGCGACGATCGAGCCGCCGATGACGGTCGGCAGAAACGCGGTGATCTCGGCGAACCGCACCGCGCCGAACGGAATCGCGAGCAAGAACAACGCGACCAACACCGCAGCGGCCGCCGTCGCCGCACGCCGGTCGGCGGAGGTCGGCGGCGCCATCGCGATGTTCTCGACAGCGCGAGCATCGAGCGGCGTCATCCCGCCCTTCTTACGAGGGCGGCGTCCGACGTCTTGCCTGAGGCGAGCTAGGGCCCGCCGCGTTCAGCGAGTGCGCGAGAGCGTCGGCCGGGTTGCGAACTCGTCGACCGCCTCGGCCATCGCTTCGTTCGCGATGTCCGTCAGCCCGGCGGCGACGTTCTGGCCCTTGTGGATCTTGTTCGCGGTCGCGATCGTCTTCCAGCGAACGACGCCGGTGCAGTCGACGAGGTAGAGCCGCAGCGACGCGCGGATCGGCGAGCGGTCGAAGACGCCCGACGAGGACACGACCCCGCCGACGACCGGGATGAACCCCGTCAGGTTGCGCTCCTTCGACTGCTCGAAGCGCAGCTCCGGAATGATCAGGCCGTCGGCGTTGTAGGAACCGCACATTTGGCGCGCGGTCCCGACCGCTTCGATCGCGTCGATCGGGGGCGCGATCGCGGTGCGAATCTGCCGGTTGGAGAGGTCGACCGAGAGCTGCTTCGTCGCGTTCTTCAGGACCGGGTCGGTGTCGCCCGGGTCGCCGAACGGGACGATGACGTAGAGCGGCCCCGAGTAGTTCTCGACCGCGAGGCACGGGGCGGTCGTCGCGCTGCACGCGAGGACGAGCGCCAGAAAGAGCCGACGTACGACCATCGCGCCGGAAACGTTCGGACGGGGAGGCTGCGTTCCCGTCGGCCGAACCTCCAATCGTTGGTTCCGCGTAGAAAGAGGAAGCGCCCGGCCGCTCCTCCTAAGAAATGCGGATGAATCGCCTCGCACGCGCGCTGGCCGCCGTCATTACGGCGGCCTTCATCGCACTCCCGCCGCCGGGCCTCGCGCAGCAAACCGCGCCGTCGCCCTCGCCCGCGGGCCCAACCCCAGGCCCCGGCGCGCTCTCCGTCCCCTTCGCCGACCCCTACCCGTCGACGTACACGCCGTATCCCTCGCGGCCGACGCTGATCCGGAACGCGACGCTGCTGACCGCCGCCGGGCCGGCGATCCACAACGGTTCGATCCTGCTGCAGGACGGCAAGATCGCGGCCGTCGGCGCCGACGTCGCCGCGCCGGCCGGCGCCGTCGTGATCGACGGGCGCGGGAAGTTCGTGACGCCGGGGATCGTCGACGTCCACTCGCACATGGGCGACTACCCGGCGCCGGCGATGCAGGCGCATTCCGACGGCAACGAAGCGACGAACCCCAACACGGCCAACGTGTGGGCCGAGCACTCGGTGTGGCCGCAGGACCCGCAGTTCCCGCGCGCCCTCGCCGGCGGCGTGACGACCGTGCAGATTCTGCCCGGCTCGGCCAACCTGATCGGCGGGCGCAGCGCGATCCTGAAAGTCGTTCCGGCGCGCACCGTGCAAGACATGAAATTCCCCGGCGCGCGCTACGGCCTCAAGATGGCGTGCGGCGAGAACCCCAAGCGCGTCTACCAGAACCGCGGGCCGTCGACGCGGATGGGGAACATGGCCGGCTACCGCGCGGCCTGGATCGCGGCCGAAGCCTACAAGCGCAAATGGGACGCGTGGAACGCGACCCACAAGGGCGATCCGCCGCAGCGCGACCTCACGCTCGAGACGCTCGCCGAGGCGCTGCGCGGCGACATCTACGTGCACATGCACTGCTACCGCGCCGACGAGATGGCGCAGGTGATCGACATGTCGCACGAGTTCGGCTACAAGGTGCGCGACTTCCACCACGCGATCGAGGCGTACAAGATCGCCGACCTGCTCGCGAAGGAGGGGATCGCCGCGACGATGTGGGCCGACTGGGGCGGCTTCAAGATGGAATCGCTCGACAGCGTCCGCGCGAACATCGGCCTGGTCGATGCGGCCGGCGCGCGCGCGACGATCCACAGCGACGACCCGCAGGGGATTCAGCACCTGAACCAAGAGGTCGCGAAGGCAATGTTCGCCGCGCGGCGCGTCGGGCTGAACGTCACCGAAGACACCGCGGTCAAGTGGATGACGATCAACCCGGCGTACGCGCTCGGGCTCGATGACAAGATCGGCTCGCTCGAGGCCGGCAAGAACGCCGACGTCGTCCTGTGGGACGGCGATCCGTTCAGCGTCTACTCCCACGCGGAGAAGGTCTTCGTCGACGGCGCGCAGCTGTACGACCGCGACGATCCCGCGCAGACCTGGAGAACCGATTTCGAGCTCGGCTACGTGAAAGCGGCGGTGCGCAAGTGAAGATTCGACTGATGTTCGGCGCCGCGCTCGCGGCGCTGCTCGCCGGCGGCGCGGTCGCGCGCGCCGAGACGGTCGCGATCGTCGGCGGAACCGTCTACCCGGTCGCCGGCCCGAAGATCGCGAACGGCACCGTGGTGATCCACGACAGCCGCATCGTCGCCGTCGGCGCGAACGTACGGCCTCCCGCCGGTGCGCGAATCATCGACGCGCGCGGCAAGATCGTGACGCCGGGGCTATTCAACGCGTACACGCAGCTCGGCCTCGACGAGATCGGCGCGGAGCGCTCGACGCACAACGACCGCGCGCACGACGTCGTCGCGGCCGACTTCCGCGCCTGGGAAGGCGTCTTCTCGCGCTCGGCCTACATCGCCGCGACGCGCGAGGACGGGATCACCTCGGTCGGCGTGATGCCGTCGGGGCGGTTCGTCGCGGGCCAGGGCGCGGTGCTCGACCTCACCGACGGCGTCGCCTCGGAGATGCTGCGCCGCGGGCCGGTCGGGATGGTCGCGACCGTCGAGACGAACGGCTTCAACGGCGGCGACCAGGACGAGGCCACCGACGAAGAGACCGCCGGTCCGGGCGGTGACGTGCCACCACCGGCCTCGCGGGCCGAAGCGTTCGCGCAGCTGCGCGAAGTGCTCGACGACGCGCGCTGGTACGCGGCGCATCGCGCGCGTTACGACGCGGGTGCGAGCCGCGCGCTGGGCGCCTCGCGCGCTGCGCTCGAAGCGATGATTCCGGTTACCCAAGGCCGCCAGCCGCTGCTGCTCTCGGCGAACCGGGTCGACGACGTCGATGCGGCGATTCGGCTCGCGCGCGAGGAGAACGTGCGCGTCGTGATCGTCGGCGGCGAAGAAGCATGGGAGCTCGCTCCGCGGCTCGCGGCGGCGCACGTCGCGGTGCTCGCCGGCGCGATGAACAACATCCCGCAGACGTTCGACATGCTCGCCGCGCGCCAGGACAACGTAACGCTGCTGCGGCGCGCCGGCGTCCAGGTCGCGCTCGTCGGGAACGGCGGCGGCGACGAGCAGGTCTTCAACGCGCGCAACATCCGCTACGAGGCCGGCAACGCGGTCGCGTACGGGCTCTCGCACGACGAGGCGCTGCGCGCGGTGACGCTCGGGCCGGCGACGATCTTCGGCGTCGCCGACCACGTCGGGACGCTCGCGCCCGGAATGGACGCGAACGTCGTCGTGTGGAGCGGCGACCCGTTCGAGTTCTCGACGAACGCCGAGCACGTCTTCGTGCGCGGCCGCGAATACCGCGACCGCTCACGCCAAGACGAGCTGGTCGACCGCTACCGCCACCTACCGCGCAAGAACAACTAACCCCAGCGCAGCAGAGCGGCTCGTGCGGCGCGCGTGACCGGAAGGAGCGCGCGCCGCACGACCGCGGCGAGCCACGGCGAACGCTCGACCAGCGTCGCCACCGGCGGCGCGAGCCGGTAGTATGCGCGCACGAACGCCGCACCGGCGCCGCGCGCCAGGAAGCGGTCGCGGAACTGGCGCAGCACCTCGACCTCCGCCGCGAACGGCGTGCCGAAGGCGGCCGTCGCAATGAAACAGTTCGTCGGCGGCTTCGTGCTCGGGTTGGCCGCCAGGATGCGTTCGACGACCTGCCCGCCCATCGTGCCGAGCGCGACGCTGAAGCGCAGCACGGGCGGGCTCATGGTGAAGTCGAACGCCATGCCCGATAGGGTCACGACGATCGACGAGGGGATCTTCATCCCCTCGAACGTCGAGACGCGCGCGGTGTTCTGCTCGATGATCGTCTTCACGTCGCCGTCGAAGAAGGCCGCGATCGCGCCGCTGACGAGGTTGAGCACGCCGGTCTCGATCTTGGACACGACGCTGCCGCTCGTGTCTTTGAAAGTGAGCGCGAGCGGCACGATTTCGCCGGCGTTGAGCGTGTACGTCTGGTAGGCTTCACGTTCCGGGCTGATCCCGAACGTGTACGAGTATGTGAACGACACGCCGGCGGCAAGCTTCTTGTGCGTGCCGGCGCCGGTCGCGGTGATGAAGTCCTTCTCGGTCGTCCCGCTCCCCGTGCGCCCGAACGCAAGCGTCAGCGACGTGATCGTGAGATCGCCCGACGTGTGCGGCACCGTGAATCCGCTGATGAGCTGCGACGCGGTGAGCGACTGGCGCAAAAAGTAGGTGGCGTCGACCGCGCCCGCCGCACCGGTGAGGAGCGCCGTGTCCCCGGACCGGAACAGAATCAACTCGCCGGCCTCGATCGAGTACGCCGTCCCGCCGGCCGAGCTGGTGTCGTTGAACGCGAAGCCGTACGGCGGGGTCGTCCCGCTGATGGGGTTCCGCTCGCCCTGCCGCCACCCGATCAGTTGATTCGCGATGTGCTGGCGCCAAAACGTCGCGGTCACGTGCGCGGGCTGGACCTCGACGTCGCCGGTGAAGCCGGTGAGAACGTTGCTGTACGACATGACGGC